>JANNLP010000638.1:0-5014 GCA_031396905.1 Gemmataceae bacterium | reverse complement strand
TCGCGGGCAAGATTGTTGTGGATTCCAATGCGAGCAATGCGGCTCGTGTCTCCGGCAACAGCATTGTCCAGGCAAGCCAGATTGATGTAGTCGGGGGCGTTTCACTCATCGGCAACGGAATGGTGTTTGCCCCCACATCCGGGTCCACCAGCGGCGTCCACAGCAACGACAGCACTTTGTTCGCGCCCGACCCACTGACCAGCCTGGCGCCGCCTTCCGCCGCGGGCATGCCTGTCATTGGGAATCAACCGACACAACAGTACATCCCGCAACAAAATGACACAATGCAGCCCGGCGTTTACCGTGGAGGCATCGACGTCGCCTTTACGGGAGTAAAGATGGCTTCCGGGATCTACTACATAGAGCGAGGCGATTTTAGGGTCCGGAGCGGAGCTAGCCTCGCCAGTATTGGCGGCGGTGTACTCATTTACTTGACCAATGGCGCGTCGTCTACGTATGCCAAGTTGAGTTTCGAAACCGGTGGGCAAGTGACCTTGAACCCGATGAGCGCCGGTCCATATTCGGGCATCATGGTGTTTCAGGACCGTACCGCACCAGTGAATAATGTCACGAACAGGTTCACGATGTCGCCGGCTGCCGGCTCGATTATTCACGGAATGATTTATGTCCCTCGGGCGGCTCTTCTACTCGGCGGCAATAATGTCACCCTCGGTGATAGCTTCATCGTCGATCGAGTCGAACTGTTAGGCAACGCCATCATCACAGTCCCCGGCACCCCACTCCCGGCCGGCAACCGCCGCCTCTTCGGACTGGTGGAATAATTGCAGCGAGGGCAATGGCCAGCACTACAGCAGTAGTTCGTCGCTGGTATTGCTCTACAGGCGCGTCGGACCGAAGCACGCAAGACGACTTGCCGAGTAGCATGTCCAGTCGGACTTCGCCTCATTCCAAGTAGATCTTGTGCAGAAACACCGTTCTTGGTTCCGTCAAATCCGTCGCGACGATATGAAAGCTCTGGACCCGGGAGAGATCAAGCGGAGCGAATTGAGTCCCAGCGGCCAAATCCTGGAGGTCGATGACGACGCCGTGCCGGCCTGGACCAAAATCGCGCACCAGATCGAACCGTTGAAGCGGAGGCGCAACTTTCTTGCCATCGCGTAGTGAGATCAGTAGGCGCAAATCATTTCCCGTGAATGAAAACGTGCAATGCAAGCGATGGTATCTGGACCAATCTTGAACAATTGGAAACAGGATGGCCCCGCTGCCCCCTTCGCGCGGAAACAAGTCCAATCGTCCCACCATGGAATGGCCCGGCTCCGACGTGCCCTCTCGTTCGAGGTGTGCGGAGTCGAGATACCAGCGGTGCGCTTCCCAGGGTGACGTGAAGTCGCTGAGGACCGGAAACGACCGATAGGACCAGATAGCGTCTATGAGCACCGGGCCACTGTCCCAGATCGGCCAGGCGACCAACGCAAAGGCCAACGCCGCACGAATGGCAGTTGGCCCCCACTTGAAAGAGCGCGTCGCAATCTGCAATACGAGAACGCCGATCGCAGCGCCAAGCACGCCACGCAGAACATCCAATGGATCGCCAGAACGGTCGAAGAACAGTTGGACGATCTCCATCACGATTGCCAGCAACGACGCTAGACCGAACGCCAACCAGACCTTCCGTCCGTCGATCCGCCAAATACAAAGTGTCACCAAAACAAAGAGCGGAACATGTCCCAAGTCGAACAATTTAGTCAGCCAAGTACTCCGGTTCACATTGGGTAGCGGTACGAACAGGCCGATGATCGACACACACAGGATAACCACGGCGAATCCGGCAGCCTTGCTTCGTCCCATGAGATTGAACTAGCTGCTTTTAGACTACGGGACCAACCAGGCGATCCTGTTTCAATGGCTCAAGTCACGAGTATTCGTTTTGGATAGAGACGATTGCCGCGAAAATGCACTTAAAGAGTATGCGCGATTGCACAGTCGCGCCAGGAAATCTTCGCGACGCCGAACCTGAGTCCACCTGCGGGGTGGACGGTCTTTCACACACTAGAGTGGAGTTTGTCATGACAATGCGTTGCTGGATTCGCAATGTGATCACCCCCACCCGAAGCCGCACTATTCGCAACGCGCGGCTGTCCGTCAACGACCTGGAAGACCGCACGGTCCCGTCCACGTTCACCGTCATGAATTCTCTCGACGGCGGCACCGGATCACTTCGAGCGGCAATCGCGGCCGCGAATGACGAGACGACCAATCCCGGACTCGACGATATCGTTTTCGCTTCCGGCGTAAACTTGATCACGTTATCGACGGGTCAGCTCACACTCACCAGCGACATTTCGATCACCAGCCCGGCGACGGGTGTTACCGTCAGCGGTGGGACAAGCCGCGTGTTTGAAGTGAATAGCGGCGTTTCCGCTTCATTCGGGCGACTGACAATCGCGGGCGGCAACACCAATGACACCGGTGATGGCGGTGGCTTACTCAACAGTGGCACGGCCACGCTGACCAACTGCACCGTGAGCGGCAACTCGGCCACCAACGGCGGCGGCATTTCCAATGCTGGCACATTGACATTAACCAACTGCACCATCGTAAATAATGCTGCCAACGGCGGCACCGGCGGCAACGGCGGTGGCATCGATAACAGTGGAACGTTGGACGTTGTCAACTCGACGATCTCGGGCAACTCCGCCAACTTCTTTTTCAATTACTACTACCCATACAACTACGGCGGCGGCTCCGGCGCGGGCATCAACAACGCCGCCGGTGGCACAGCGACGTTGAAGAACACCATTGTGTCCGGCAATAATCGGGTGTTCAACAACTCACCCTCCGGCTATCAAGTTGATGTCGGCGGAATAGTCACAGGCACGAACAACTTGACCGGCTTCTCCTCGGGTGGCCTGGTCGATGGAGTTGACGGCAACCTCGTCGGCGTCAATCCTTTGCTCGGAACTCTGGGCAACTACGGCGGATCGACAGCCACGATTCCATTGCTCCCCGGCAGCCCCGCGCTAAATGCCGGCACTTCCAGCGGCGCTTCCGCCACCGATCAGCGCGGTTTGAGCCGGGTCGGCGCCGTCGATATCGGCGCGTTCGAGAGCCAAGGCTTCACACTGACGCCGGTTCCCGGCAGCACGCCGCAGTCGGCAGCCATCGGCACGGCCTTCGCCAAACCTCTCGCTGTGACGGTGTCGGCCAACAATTCCGTTGAACCTGTGGATGGCGGCGTGGTTCGATTTGCCATTCATCCCGCGGCCAATGGCGCCACCGCCATCGGCCTGACGACTACCGACCTCATCATCGCCGGTGGCAAAGCCGGCGACATCAGCCTCACCCCCAACAACACCAATGGTTCGTATCAGGCCTCCGCGTCGGTATTGGGCGCTTCGCCAACCACGTTCAACCTCACAAATAGTGGTTCGGTGTTCGCGAGCCTCAAGGTGAATACGACCAGTGGCGATCTCATCTCCGGAGCCGGCGTTCTGAGCCTGCCATTGGCTGTTGCCTTGGCCAGTCTCGATCAATCCGGGAAGTCGAGCATCACATTCGATGCCAATGTGTTCAAGACCGCCAAGACAATCACTTTGTTGGGCAAACAGCTTGAACTCAGCAACACGAAGCAACTGATGTCAATCACAGGCCCAAGCAAGGGCGTGACGATTGATGCCGACGATCTGAGCCGGGTGTTTCAAGTCAGTGCGGGCGTCAAAGCATCAATGTCGGGGCTGACAATCACCGGCGGTGCCACCAGTGGCGACGGCGGCGGCGTGGCGAACTTCGGCACGCTCACACTGACCAACTGCACCGTCAGTGGCAATGCCGCGGGCGGCGGCGGCGGTTACTTTGCCAGCGGCAACGGCGGAGGCGTGTTCAACGCCAGCACGGCCACGCTCACCAATTGCACCGTCATTGGTAACTCCGCCAGCGGCTACTTTTTCGGTGGCGGTGGCGGCGGCGTGAGCACGGGCGCGGCTTTCGGCAACGCCGGCACAATGCCGACGACGACGCTCACCAATTGCAAGATCATGGGCAATTCTGCGAGTGCGGGCGGCGGTGTGGCGAACTATGGAATCACCACGCTGAACAACTGCACCATCAGCAGTAACTCCGCAGCGGACGGTGTGGGCGGGGGCGTGCTTAGCTCTGTCGGCTTTGGCTCTCCGTCTTTCGCCACCATCACGCTAAATAACTGCACGATCAGCGGCAACACCGCGAGTGCCGGCGGCGGTGTGTTCGGCGGGGGGGGGCTAATTTTCTTAATTGACCAATATTCGGTTACACCTTACACATTCCAAAGCGTCACCGTACTTTCCAATTGCACCGTCAGCGGCAATTCGGCTACGTTCGATGGCGGCGGCATTTTCACCAACTTCCTTTCGACGACGACGGCGACGAACTCCAAGATCACTGGCAACACTGCCGGGCGCGACGGCGGAGGGCTGTCCACAAGAGGCTTGAGCGACTTCTACGCCGGAGATTTGAATGGCACCGCCACCCTGACCAATTGCACCATCAGCGGCAACAGTGCTGGCCGCGACGGCGGGGGCTTTGCCACTTTGAGTTTGGGTGTAACCACCGTCACCAACTGCAACGTCAGCGGCAACACGGCTGTCCGCGATGGCGGTGCCTTCTCCACAGTTGGTCAAGTGGGTGGCTACGGCGGCGATCAGTTCGCGTCCACCACCGTTTCCAACTCCACCGTCCATACCAACTCCGCAGGCAGCAACGGCGGTGGCCTAAACAATGGCCCCAACGGCGTGACGACATTGACTCAGGTCAATGTCTTGAACAACTCCGCCGTCGCCCGAAAGTGTTTACGAATAGACTCACCAGCCTCCAACACTAGAACTGTATTCCACCAAGCATAAATATGGTGCAATATTCGAATTGCATCGTGATTCCATACATTCATCGTACGTGCAAAATCGTGATGAGCTCACGTTTAACAATATCTCGATATCCGAAGGCCGACTGTTTCTCGCAATTTTGAGTATTCCAATGCTGGTCGCGATGATAATAGACAGAAGAATTACAACCAACAACC
>JANNLP010000522.1:0-2057 GCA_031396905.1 Gemmataceae bacterium | reverse complement strand
CTAAAACAAAATCCTCCAGCCCTGCGGCCAGCAAAGCCAAGGACACGGAGAAGGCCAAGCCGCAGCCAAAGATCAAGAAGCGGAATCAGATCCTCAAAGGCAAGCACGGCGGCCAACTCGTCGTTCTCGTCGAAGATATCCCGCACTTGGGCAAGTCCGGCGATGTCGTCGAAGTGAAGACCGGCTATGCCCGCAACTTCCTGTTGCCGTACAGCAAAGCCACCATCCCGACGCCGCACAACATCAAGTTGTTGGAACGGTACAAGATTCGTGTCCACCAGGCCCGCGAAGCTCGAATCGCCGACTTGAAGGTGCTGGCCTCACAGATTCAATCGGTCAGCGTCACCATCGAGGCGAATGCCAACGAGGAAGGGCATCTGTTCGGTTCAGTGGGACCACAGGAGGTCTCAAAGGCGCTCAAGGGCCGCAACCTTCAGGTCGATCAGGACATGGTCAAGATGGAAGCGCCCATCAAGGAATGCGGCCTGTATGCCGTGAACCTGAACCTCGGTTACGACATCGCCAGCGAAGTCAAAGTCCTCGTGGTCAAACCCACCGAAGGCGCCCGGCGATAAGCCAAGACGAATTCTCACCAGAGAGACAAAGAGGTCACAGAGAAGACAACACGTTGTTTTCTCTGTGACCTCTGTGCTTCAATTCCTGTTTCCGAGGAACGACCAATGGACGAGGTCGAGCGCCTGCCACCCCAGAGCCGTGAAGCGGAGCGGTGTGTCCTCGGCAGCATGTTGCGCGACAACGCCGTCATCGGCGACGTACTGCAAATCCTGGGCGTCGATAACTTCTACGTCGATGCGCATCAGAAGATCTTTACCGGCGTGCGCACGGTATACGATGCCGGGCACCCCGTTGATCTAGTGGTGTTGGCTGAGTGGCTCACGGCGCAAAAGCACATCGAAGACATCGGCGGAGCATCTTATCTCGCCGAGTTGTGGGACGCGGCACCCACCGCGGCGAACGCCGATTACTACGCGCGCATCGTCCGCGATAAGGCGATCATCCGCAGCTTGATTCACACTGGCAACGAAGTCCTGCGCGACGCTTACGACAACGTGTCGCCGGCCGACGAGATGCTCGAAGCCGCCGAGCGCAAGATTCTCGACATCGCCCAGCAGGGCCTCATCGGCGAGACGATCACGCTCCATGCCGCAATTCAAGATGCGTACGACCGGATCGACGCCCGCGCACGCAAGGAATACTCCGACACCGGTGTCATGACCGGCTATACGGATCTGGACGAGTTGACGGCCGGGCTTCATGCCAATGAGTTGATCCTGCTCGCCGCACGGCCGTCAATTGGAAAGACCGCACTTGCGCTCAACATCATTCGTCATGTGATTCTTGGTAAATCGGCCCCGCCGGCCAAAGTGTTTTTCGTCAGTTTGGAGCAATCACGGATCGAAATAGCTGAGCGGTTGTTGATCGCCCACGCTCGTGTCGATAGCCACAAACTCCGCAAGGGCACTTTGTCGCGCGAAGACATGGAACGCATGATCAATGCCGGTGAAGCTCTTCGAGCGGGGACACTCTTCATCGACGACACACCGCAACAGAGCATGTTGCGCATTGCCGCCAATGCCAGGCGGCTGCGAAAGCGCGAGGCAATCGGCCTTGTCGTCATCGACTATTTGCAACTCATCGATCCGGAAAATAAGCGTGACAGCCGGCAGGAACAGGTCGCGCAGATTTCCCGCCGGCTCAAGTTCCTGGCCCGCGAATTGAAAATTCCCCTGATGGCGCTGGCGCAGGTGAATCGATCCAGCGAAGATCGCCAGGAACACAAGCCGCGCTTGTCGGACCTGCGCGAGTCGGGAAGCCTGGAGCAGGATGCCGACACGGTGATGATGCTGCACCGCCCCGGCAAGTACGAAGGCGGCACCGAAGACAACGTCATGGAGGTCATCATTGCCAAGCAGCGCAACGGCCCCACTGGCGAGATCAACCTGACCTTCCTGAAGGACTGCATGTTGTTCGAGAATCACGCGTTCGGTTCGGGAGACTTCGTTTAAGGCGAGCGTCGGGGGGGGAGCCCGACCGGG
>JANNLP010000508.1:0-9044 GCA_031396905.1 Gemmataceae bacterium | reverse complement strand
TTTGAGGTGTAAGGAATCAGGACTTCTTCGCTTCCAACTGCCGCAGCATTGTGTTCAGCGAATCTTCGAGTGACTTCATGGCTGGGTCGGCGCTGCCGCGAGTTCGTTCCGAGCTGACTTCAATGGGATCGCCGACCTGACCGACGCAACGCAACGGGCGATGAATCGTGGCAGTGTCGGTCAGGTCCTCTTCGTAGCGTTCAACGGTCTCCAGCATGCGTTCCGTGGTCGGGTTGTCCGCGAGGTAGTTGATCGGATAGCACCCCAGTTGCTGGGCGAAGTAACAGTCGGCCAAATGCCGCCAACATCGTTCGGTTTCTGATTTCGGCAGTTGGCCGGCGATCAGCTCGCCGACCATGACCGTGCGCAGCGTCTTGATTCGTTCCATGACATCATTGCCGGGCTTAGCGAGCTTGTATCGCTGCTCCATCGGCGCGAGGATGCGATCCAAGAGCTTCGGCAGGCGATCGGCAATTTCGCCGCTCTGGGATCTCCCGAAGTACTCCATCTCTTTGACGCCCAGAAGGGCCTCTCCAAGTTTCAAAATGCGCTGTAAGAGCGGCATTTCAACCTGCGGCTGCCAGCTCAGCCGCCTCTCGATCTTCGCCAATACCGGCGCGACAGATGTATGCAGGTCGCCGTCGAAATAGTAGTGCAACGCCACTGGGATGATCATGACCTTCTTGGATTCTTTTGCCCTAGCTTTGGCGGCGCTGCGGGCGATAAAGGCCGTTCCTTCCATGAGATTGCGCAATCGGCCATTCGACCGGCTGACCAGTCCTTCGGGAAACATGACGAGAGGTCGCCGGCCATCGACCAGCATTGCCGTGGCGGCCCGCACCGATTCGCGGTCGATGCCTTCGCGATGCACGCTGAACACGCCCGCCGAACGAAGCATGAATCGCTGAAGCCGGTTTTGCTTGAACAGATGCCAACTCGCCATCATGAAACAGGGCTGCCCGAGTTGACTGAGCATGACGCCAATGAGTTCGGGGTCGCAGGGCCTCGAATGATTCGGCGCAATCAATACGCCGTGCCCAGCAGCGACTGCTTCGCGAATCTTTTCCTTGCCATGAAACTCGGCCGACACCACACCGTATGACTTGCGGACGCGCCGGGGCATCCAATAGCGCAACGGCCACGTCCAAAACGTGGTCGTCATTGGCGGAACGAATTGATAAGGCTCGGCGATGACGATGTTCTGCATCGGTTCACCGCGAGGGCAGCGACTCGTACCACCGGAACACTTCGGGCAATGCGACTTGCACGATCAGAATGTGTTCAATGTCGGGATACTCTTTGCTGACAAAGTTGTCCAAGCCGGCGGCCTGTAATGACTTGGCCATGGCCCGCGTGCCATTCAGCGCGAAGTCTTCCGTGCCGCAGCCAATAAACGCCGGTACCTGATGAAACGTCTCGGGTTTGCTGACCCGGCCGGCACCGCCCAGCGCCGCCACACCGGCCCAGCGTTCCGGTGATTGTTGGGCCAGCGCGACCGCCTGACCCGCGCCCATTGAATGACCGACGAGAAACATGCGTTTCGTGTCTACCGGGTATCGCTTCGCTAGTTCATCGACGATCGCCGCAATGGGCGCCATGCCGATAAAGTTGGCCCGCGGGGCCACCAGCAACCAGCCGCGCTGCTCACATTGACGGACAACTTCGCCGTGGCCATAGGCATCGAAGAACATGTTCTCCGTCCCGCCGGCACCATGCATAGCGATCACCAGCGGAACGGGTTTGCCTGCGGACACCTGCGATGGCACGAACATGCGAATCGGTGCTTCGCCTTTGGCTGTAGCGAGCGTCAACCAAAACTGACCCGTTTTCGATGCCGTGAAATGCCTAGTATCGGCCGGCAATGCGGCGAGGGCTTCTGCTTCAACCAGTAATCGGTGTGCCGGATAATCCGTTTCCAGCACGGATCGTCCCGCCAACCGCATGAGCACGGAAGCGTGGGCTTTCAGCGTGCGCTGTTCGGTGTTGAGTCCTTCGGTCGGCAGCTTCTCGACCGCTTCTCCGAGAGCCAGGAGGCGCTGATCCCGATTCTTCACCACCGAAAGCTGATAACCAAACCTAGTCAACAACTGTTCCCCGGCGGTCAGGGTGACTTCCACACGGTGGTCACCCTCGGGAACACTTTTGAGCGAAAAGGCGATGTCGTGGGGTAACGATTGGGCCTCTTGCATGTGAATTTGTGCGCCAGGATCGCCTAGCAGTCGAACGGACAATTTCAGCCGACCAGGAAGTTGTGCATTGAGTGCGTAGAGCTGCTTGATGTCCACGCGCAAATTGAAATCGGAATCATCGATGAGACGTTTTTCGGGGCGGAACGACAACGATTCCGCCCAGGCGACGCACTCGCTCGGAGGCTCGGAACTTGTGAGGGAATTGCGGGCGGCATCCAAATAGCGGGCCGCCTCGCCATATTTACTGGCGAAGAAATTTGTCAGCGCGTTCTTCATGTGCGGAATGGAACGTTTGCGGGCCGCTTCATCGCGCTGCTGGTCCCATGCTTGTTCAAAAGCAATTAGCCGTCGCCCGGCATCATAGCGCTCAGGCTGTGCCTGGGCCAAACCCGACATCGTCCATGACAATGCACTAAACAATACAATCCGCCGCATCGGCCGCCTCCTGTGGATAGGAGGAATGCTACCCGAATCTCCATTCCGAGGCCAGCGGGTTATTTCGATTCCAGCGTCCGCTTCATCGCGGTGAACCCCAGTTCAAACACCTGATGTGTTTTGACTTGCCAAAGCATCGGGTTCATCGTTTCCAGGGAAATGTAGCCTTCGTATCCGAGTTGCCGCAATTTGTGAACGATCTTGCCGAGCGGCAAATCGCCATCGCCGGGCAGGATGCGGTCAGCGTCGCTGGCGAGTTCTCGCGGTACGGTCGCCAGGTCGCTGAACTGCACATGAAACAGGTTTTTCGGCGTCAACAAATCTAAGTCCTCGAACTTACTGCGGCCGTTCCAGAAGTGAAAGACATCCAGGCAAACGCCCACATTAGATTCTCCGCACGCTTCAACGAGGCGGACTGCGGTGTCGAGGCTGGAACAGAACGTGTCGGCCGCGCGGAACTCGAGAGCGACACGCACGCCGAACCCGGCCGCCCACTGCCCAGTTTGCGCGAGCGACACGACAGCCCGTTCCAAATCAGTGGGTTGCGGCGTTACGCGAAAGTCAGCGACCAGCACGAACGTGCCAATGGCGAACTTCTGGCATAGTTCCAGCCGCCGACGGAAATGATCGAAGTGCACTTTCCGGGCTTCGCCTTGCGACAACAACAATCCACCCTGATACGAGGCGGCTGCGAGCACGACCTTGGTTTTGGCCAGCATTTTTTCCGTGGAATCAACGGACTCTGTTTCAAGATGCTGCTCAAACTTGGTGAGCCACACTTCCATAGCCGGGCAACCGGCAGCGGCACAGGCGGCAACATCCTCGGCGAAAGTTGCCGGCATCGTACAGGCTTCGCTAATGCATGGAATCATGGAGTTGCGACCCAAAGGCGCGGTGCCACGCTGCTCGACTATGTTGTATGATGGCTCGTGACGCCCACGAAGGAGTAATATTGATGAAATTATCTATCGGGTTGATTCCCGCACTCATAGTCGGGTCGTTCCTGATGGCCGGCCCGGATGCGGGGCAGAGGAACAGCGCTGTTAACAAGGGCGTCGCATTTTTGCGAACACAACAGGATCAAGCCGGTGCGTGGAGCGCCCAAAAGAGCATCGGCATTACCGGCGTTGTCATGACCGGACTTTTGAAATTCGAGCAGGTGAAGCCTGGCGACCCCATGCTCGATAAGGGCTTGAAGTACATCGAGAGCCTCGTCAATGACAAAGCCGGGCACATGGCTGGGGCCGATCCGAAGACGCAGTTGCAGAACTATGTGACGTGCGTGAACGTTATGGCCTTGTCGGCGGCCAACCGCGACAACAAATATCAGGCTGTCATTGGCAACGCAGCCGAGTTTCTCAAGCGCTTGCAATTCGACGAGGGTGAAGGCAAATCACCGAAGGACGATTTCTACGGCGGCGCAGGTTACGATTCCAAGAGCCGGCCCGACTTGTCCAATCAGCAGTTTTTTTTGGAAGCGTTAGTTGCCGCTGGCGTGCCGAAGGATGATCCGGCTCTGAAGCGGGCGTTGATCTTCGTGAGTCGCTGTCAGAACCTAAAGGGTGAGCACAACGACCGGCCATGGGCCGGCGACATCAATGATGGCTCGTTCATCTACACCGCAGCCGACGGCGGCGAATCCAAATCCGAGTATCCCGATGGAAAACGGCATGGCTACGGCAGCATGACCTATGCCGGCATCAAGAGTATGATCTATTGCGGTGTCAGCAAGGACGATCCACGCATGGTCAAGGCCCTGGAATGGGTCAAAAAGAACTATAGCGTGGATGCAAATCCGGGAATGCCGGCCTCCACGGCTCAGCGCGGGCTCTACTACTACTACCACACAATGGCCAAGTGTCTCAGCGTCGCAGGCATCGATACTATTGAGACGCCGGACGGCGTGAAACACGATTGGCGAGCCGAATTGACCGCCGCGCTGGTGAATCGACAACGTCCAGATGGCTCGTGGGTCAACGAATCTGACCGCTGGATGGAAGGCGATCCGAACCTTGTGACGGGTTACGCGCTTATGGCGCTGTCCTATTGCAAGCCGGCGAAATAATGGCGGCGATTTGCGTCGCCGGGCTGACGACATTCGTAGTGGAATTGCCCCTGCGACGCCCGGTGCGCCATGCGTCGTTTGTTCGCAATTCCACCGACAACGTGATTGTCCGCTGCACGCTTTCCGATGGCACCATCGGCTGGGGCGAAGGTGTACCGCGCGAATACGTGACGGGCGAATCGGCCGACTCCGCTGTCGACCAGTTGCGCGTTAGCGATCTCAAGAAATTATTTACGCCTTGTGAAGATTTCCGCGCCGCCGTGCGATTGGCGGAACAATTTCACCTTGCGCCGATTCCCGGCGATGACCGCGCTTGCCAAAGCAATGCCGTTCGGTGCGCCGTGGAAATTGCGATACTCGATGCTTTTGGTCGCAGTTTTGGTGAAAGCCTGAGCAGCGTCACCGAACAGATCGCTCCAACTCTGTTTTCGTTTCAACGCAAAGTCCAGTATTCCGGTGCCATCACAGGTGCACGAGGCTGGAAGCTGCGAGCCGTCGCCATGTTTTATCGGCTCTCGGGTTTTTCGCAGGTCAAGGCGAAGGTCGGCATGGCTGGCAACGACGATGCCGAGCGATTGCGAACCGTACGTCGCTATGTCGGCAAGACGATGGGATTGCGCGTCGATGCCAATGAGGCATGGTTACCGGATGAATGTGTATCGCAAATCAACAAACTGGAGCCATTCAACATTGAATGCGTCGAACAACCGGTGGCTCATAAACATGTGGCCACGCTCGGCGAAATTCGCAAGCAAACAGGAGTGCCGATCATGCTTGACGAATCGCTTTGTACGATGATTGACGCCGAGCGCGCCGTCGCGGCCGGCTGGTGTGATCGCTTCAATTTGCGATTGTCCAAATGCGGCGGTTTCATCCCGACACTGCGGCTGGCAGAGTTCGCGGCGAAGAACGGCATCACATATCAACTGGGTTGCCAAGTCGGCGAGTCGGCAATTCTGAGCGGGGCTGGCCGGCACTTTGCCACCAGCGTGGCTGGCCTCACCGCCATTGAGGGATCGTTCGATAAACACTTGCTGGTCGATTGCCTTGCTTATCGGCACCTCACGTTTGGCCGCGGCGGCTGGGCGCCGGCCCTTGCCGGCGGCGGCCACGGCGCCTGGGTCGATACCATCGCTGTCGAAAGTCGAGCGCGGCGCACGGAGGACATCATTGCCTGAGCCTCGGATCGAATCATGGACGGCCGGCGACGGCTACTTGTGGAAGTACCGCCGATACGAACCGAGCGGTCCGCCGCGCGGGGAGGTCGTAGCCTTGCACGGCATTCAAAGCCACGGCGGTTGGTATGAGACAAGCAGCAACTTCCTAGCAGACCACGGCTGGGGCGTTTCATTTCTTGATCGCCGCGGCAGCGGCATGAACGAAGAAGCCCGCAGCGATTGCCCCAGCTTTCGCCGATTGCTGGATGACATTGCGGAATTCATGCGACCCCTGCGTGAACGCACCGCCGGCTCGGTCGTGTTGCTGGGCATCTCGTGGGGCGGTAAACTTGCCGTGGCATTGCAAAAGCGGCATCCGGGGTTGTGCGATGGACTAATACTCGTCGCACCGGGATTGCGGCCAAAAGTGCGGCTTCGCTTGCCGTCGCGACTGCGCGTACTTTGGAAACGGATGACCGATCCGACGCAGATGTTGCCGATACCGCTCAATGAACCCGAGTTGTTCACGGGCAACCGTGAACGTCAGGAATACATTCGCACGGATCCATTGACAATTCATGATGCGACTGCGCGATTCCTGTTTGAAAGCCGCCGGCTTGACGTTTATGGACGGTTGGCACGGCGTCGTGTTCGAATCCCAGTTCTGCTATTGCTCGCCGGCCAGGATCGAATCATTAATAACGCGAAGACACGTCGATTTGCCCGAAGAATGCGTCGGGCGGAAACAACCGTAATCGAATATCCCTATGCTCATCATACGTTGGAGTTTGAAGCCAATGGGCCAGCGCACCTCGATCATCTTCTTACATGGTTAGCGACTGTTCCGCGCCGATAATGTGGTCCGATCACAGCCCGCCACCTCCGCGCTTCGACCACCATGGCAACGACAATCCGCCGTCCATTGTCAGCGTTGTGCCATTCACCTGTTCATTGACGGGGTCGAGAAGGAACAGAACTCCGTGGGCCATTTCGTCGGCCGTGGCCAACCGGCCGGCCGGCAGCGCTGCGCCCGCTTTGGTCAAATCGGCGTCGGAGAAGTACTTGCGTTCCCCCGGCGTGTCGGTCCAACCCGGGTGCACGATGTTCACGCGAATCTTGTGCGGCAACAACTCGATGGCCGCGGTCCGTGCCATCGCGTCCTGGGCGGCTTTCGCCATATTGTAGGCCATGCAATTCGGATATGGCACGACGGCGTGCGGACTGCTGACAATGACAACCGAACCACCGCGACCCCGCTGGATCATTGCGTTGGCAACCGCACGCAAAATGAAGTAGCAGCCCCACATGCTGACATCGATGGTCTTGCGAAAGCCGGTCATGTCGGCGGTCGTGAAGGGTTCACGGTCGCTGTAAACCGCGGCTGCGACATGCAGGTCAATGCCGCCAAGCGTAGAAGCAGCTTGGCCGACGAACGATACACATGGGAGTTGATCTGCGATGTCAAATGCCTGCGAAAAAACTCTTCGCCCTTGTTGCCGCGCGTGATTCAATGCTGTGTCGCCGAGTGGAGTGAAATGCAAGTCCCCGGCGGCGATGTCGGCGCCGGCGTCGGCCAGTGCGCGGACACATGCTGAGCCAATGCCGCCCGATGCGCCGGTGACGAGCGCGACCTTTCCGGTTAACGGCATCCGGTCAATCGTCATCGTCATCCAACGTGAGGCGGTTGGAGTGTGACCCGCGAATGTCGCCGGATCGTGGGTTGGCCAGGCCGGCTTTCTCCAGAAGCGACTTGCCGAAAATATCATCTTCCTCGGTCAGCAATTCCTCGAGCTTGCGCTGAGCCTCGGCCGTGGTGGAATATTGAATCGTGTACTTGCGTTTGGCAATGGCGATCTCGTCGCCGGATTTCAGCGGCCGGGCGGTGACGCGCGAGCCGTTGACCTTGATGCCGTTGGAACTGTTCATGTCGCGCACAGACCAGTAGCCATCGCGAAAGCTCAGTTCGCAATGCATGCCGCTGATGTTGGGGAACTGCAATGAGATGTCGCACGATTCGCGCCGGCCAATGGTCAGTGGCGTGCGCATCAGAGGGATGGCGTCGCCGCCCCCGACTGGAACGAGTTCGCCGTTAATGGAAGGTGACATGGTGAAAACCCGTATGAATGATGTACGACGGCTACCGCCGCCATGCGAAAAACCTCGTTAATTATCATACCAGATTTAGGAAATGGAGAAAGAATGACAGTTTCAAGTCAGTTTAACGCACGTTCCCTGCATTTCTGGCTGGATTATTTGGAGTAAGAGCCTAGAATAACCGCTTCCCTCGTGCAAAATGGCTGTCGTGGACAGTCGGCAACTGGGGATCGGTGTCTCTACTCCCGTCGCTGTACGGGTCGAAAACCCCAAAAACTATGGTTAACCGCAATCTCATCCGCCAGTTGGACATTGCCGACAACGACATAGACGAAGTCTTTCAAGACATGCCCGGGCACGATTGGCTGCCCGCTGAAGAACAGAACTTTGAAGCCAATAAAATCGTGCGCGGCCGGGTGCTCGCCCACGTCGGCGATGAAGTGCTGGTCGATGTCGGGTACAAATCCGAAGGCCACATCCGCACTGAAGAATTCCGCGACGAGGCTACTGGCGAGGTCATGCTGCCGAAGGTCGGCGATGAAATCGAAGTGCTGCTCGAAACGGTCGAAAACGAACAGGGTACTGTCAACCTTTCCTACCGCAAAGCCAAACGGCAAAAGGAATGGGAGGCGATTCTCGCCAAGCACAAGGAAGGCGACGTCGTCAAAGGCATCGTCGGCCGCAAGATTAAGGGCGGCCTGCTCGTCAACATCGGGGTCAACGTGTTTCTGCCCGCTAGCCAGGTCGATATTCGTCGGCCGCCCGATATTGGCGACTTCATTGGCCGCGAGATCGAGTGCAAGATTCTCAAGATCGATGAGGCCCGCCGCAACATCGTCGTCAGCCGCCGTAAGTTGATCGAAGACTTGCGCACTGAAATGAAGACCAAGCTGCTGGGCGACATCCAGCCGGGGCAGACGCGCAAGGGCGTGGTCAAAAATATCGCCGACTTCGGCGCTTTCGTGGATTTGGGCGGCATCGACGGCCTGCTGCATATCACTGATATGTCGTGGGGTCGCGTCACTAATCCGCACGAGATGGTGAAGATCGACCAGGAACTGGAAGTCTTCATTATCAGCGTGGACCGCGACAAGGAAAAAATCG
>JANNLP010000456.1:0-1949 GCA_031396905.1 Gemmataceae bacterium | reverse complement strand
ACCGCCCACAGCCACCAGGGTGGTTGCGGCGCGGCGCCAGACCTCGAAGTGGTATTTCGTTGTGAAGTCTGACTGGTGCTCGCCTTTTTGTACCCAAAGCTCACGCGATTCCGGCCGCGCGTGCCACGATAGACCGCTCGTGAAAATGCTCCGGACGACCTTGCCCCTCTTCATATCGATGATATGCGTACGTGCCACAGGCAATATTGGTCGGCCAATTAACGTCTTCGACCAATCATTGATCCACTCATTGCCAGCGAATTCGCATGATGCTAGCCAGTGCCCATCGAACATGATGAGCGAAAGGTCGTTGGTCGGCGATTGTCGCTGTTGCAGGCTAGTCAGGGAAACGGCACCCCATCGCTCCCAGTTCTCGTTCATGCTATTCCAATCGAGATCGAGACGGATACCGTTGCAGTGGAATTCCAACAACGGTTCTTCACCATTCGAGGCTTTATCCAGTTTGCGAATGGTCGTGCCGCCGATGTCCCAATACCTTCTCGGATTCTCGTCATCCGCCTGTACAACGAGATAGCGCCCCAACTGTCCCACATCAAACTCAGCTGAGAACCGTTGGTATCCGAGTTGGATGTCGCCAAGCGACTTGCACTCCGGCAATGCGAATACTCGCAGCAATGAACGGTCGTCTTGCCGGCGTTGGCATTTGGCAACGAGCCGTCGGCCACTGTCAGCAAACGCTAGCTCGATCACAGGGTAGCCCTCGGGCATCGACAGACGGCCGATCTCACGACCCAAAGCCACGTCGTAAACCAGAATCACGGTTTCATCCGCGCTTGACGTTGCCGTCAATACGCTGCCATCCGGTGACAACTGATGATGATCGACAAGCGTATCGATAGTTGAATTTGTCACCTTTCCGGTCCGGCTGTCGTATACATCGATGCAGTTGCGATCGCGACTAGCGGTCACTGCAATCACGCGGCCATCGAGTGACCAGCGCGGCGTGCAATACGCCGCCGCCGCAAGTTCGTGGATCGTTTGGGTTCCGTCGCTGTGGAAGTGAACCAAACGAGGCTTTTGATCGGGCCGGGTGATCCACAGTTGTGAATGCGTTGGATCCCAATGTATCTGTGCATCCTTCAATTCATGGTCCGGAATGACCGAGCAACAGTCCGCTAGGCGAATGACGCGGTAAGGGTCTTGACTTGACCATTTCAGAGACGAAACCGGACGCAACAAGACGAATTGACCGTCCCCCAAGAATAACGCATTGCTACTTTCGTTGCCGGGAAAAGACTCGCGCCGCAACGGCGATTCTGGCCAAATCCACCAAGTGGCCCAGACGAAAGCCAAGACGGCGATGATGCCCAAAGTACGGCCAAAGCGCCCGGTCAAGAATCGGCTAATGCGTGAATACAACGTTCAGGCCCATCGCGTTACTAACGATTATGGTACGCCATAATCGGTCGTGCTTGGGCTACAATGGACAAAGTCCGTCTACCCCGAGGCCGGGATTCATGAATTCCAAGTTCGTTGCCGTGGCCCTGTTGCTGCTCCCTACCCTCGCCCTCGCCCTCGCCGTCGACCTCAAATTCCGCATGCAGGAAATTGATGCGACGTTGAAGGTGGGGTATGGCGTTGTGATTGCGGATGTGAACGACGACGGCAAGCCCGACATCTTCGCCGCCGGCCGCCAAACCGGCAACGTGCGGATTTATTGGCACTAGGGGCGGAAGTAAAAGACTGTTGATTGCTCGGGAACAAAGTCCGCCGCCAAATCGGCGTTGCGGTTCATCGACCGCTGACGATCCCTTAAGTGTGTGAGCGGCAGACGTGCTGCAGGCGGAGGCGATTTCGAGCCAGAAAGAGGATAGAGCGATGAGTAATAACCGGTTATCCGCTTCACATCAGGTGATCCAGCGAGTGAGTGCCCGCTTATCAGTGTTGGCATTGGCAGTGTCGATGGTTGCAGGGTGTACCTCAAAGCC
>JANNLP010000374.1:0-5143 GCA_031396905.1 Gemmataceae bacterium | reverse complement strand
CTGCTCACCATCGCTAACGCCATGGTGGCTCACAAAAGCCTGTGGCGACATTCGAACGTCGCCACTACCTCTTGATTTCTAAGACGGTCACTAATGGCTCCGACCCCTCCAGGGTCGAATTCCCGGACGACCTCTTCGCTTTAAAGGCATGTGAGTGATTCTGCTTTGTCGGGACCGTACCACGCTCAACGCGGGACCCCCGACCTTTCTGGATTCAATCCAGCTCTCAGCCCATCCACAGAGTGTCTCTGTCACCGGTAGGGCCGACATTTGACATGGTCGGTCGCTAACATGCCATTGCCGAGTCACAGGCATGGTGCCCGGCCCAATAACTGCTGTCGGCATCATGAATTCACTGTTTTGGGGTTTATCAGTTCAACGGTGGGTTGTTGATTTTCTTCTCAACGAACGTCGCAACGACCTGCCGTGTCATCACTAACCCCGCTGTGAGCATAATTGCGCCGAGCACCGCTGGCGTCAGGTGTACGACATCCGTGTAGCCGATGGGCAGGTGGACGAAGATGGCGGTGCTGAAGCCGGCGAGCCCGGTGATAAGGGTGGCTTGCCAGAGGTGACGGGAGAGGCGGGCGCACCACAGACAGAAGAATAGGGTGACGCCGCAGCAGAAGACACCGCCGCCGAAGCCCGCGCGGTCGTGAGCGATCAACGGCACTAGACGCGGATTGACGGCGTGCAATTCCTCGACCGTCATGTTCATGAAGGTCAGGTCTTGTGGCACGAAGACGGTAGTGCTGCCAAGAGTCATGATGGTGCACCCGCCGGCGGCAATGCTTGCAGCTGTGAGCAATAACAACACTCGACCACGGCCAAATGTTGTACGCCAATTCAGAGGTTCACCAGATTGAAAAAGCGTTCGCAGTGTTTTCGGCGCATGCAGGTGTCGGAATGTTTGCCACATGCCGACCGAGTACATCGGCAGCAAGCCCAACGTTGCAATGCCGTGCCAGGTGTCGAGGTAGCCATAGCCGAGGTAGAGCAAGAAGCTGGCAAAGCCAATCAGACCGCTCAACCCGAATAGCCACCATGCCCAGGCTTCGCCGCGGCGTAGAGGAAAAGCAGCGAGCCAGAGGTACAAAGTGCCGACGGCGAACAACGCTCCGCCGAACGACACGCGGTCATGAATCATGAAATGGACGATGCGGCACTCGTTGATGGCGCACAGTTCTTGCGGCGTCATCCCGAGAAAAGCGACATCATGAGGCAGGAAATGCTTGGTGGCGCCGAGAAAAAACGCGAAAAGCCCCGACAGAATTAACATGACGCCGGTGAGCGACAATAGCGATCGCCCGTCGCCGATCAGCGTGGTCAGCAAGCTCTGTTCATTGTCCGATGGTTCGACCGTCATCACCGGCCCTCGCGCTGCCTCATAGTGTATCGTTCGGTCGGAAGCCGGAAGTGGCGCGGATTGATATTAGAAGCCAAAATAAATGGGCACGATGCCCGCTCGATCTAGATAGGGATCGAGACGCGAAGCCAATTCGGCCCAGTTCTGATGCGGTACCCTAGGATACAAGTGATGCTCAAGGTGGTAATAATGCCGTCGAAAGATAAAGTCCGCGACCTTGCCGCGAATCCGCCTAGTCTGGTGTAGCGCGTCGACTCCACCGGGGTTGTGTGGCAAGTAGGACGTAATCAGCGGGAACGTCCAACTACCCATGACGACCAGTATCACGTAGACGAGTGGTATTACGGAGTACGGTGCAGCTACGAATGCAGTCGCCAGAATCGTCAGACATCCTATTCCTTCGATGACGATCCAAGTGCGATCTGTTGTGTAATGTCCGAGCGCCCAACGCCAGACGCGAAATTGATGCAAAGGCCCGGCCAATGTGGCTGCCCAGATTGATCCATGAGCGGCCGCGCCTTCGACATCGTCGTGATCGGGAAATTGTCGATGATGATGCAGGTGGGCGGCTCGGTAAGCATGGCCGCTCCGTAGTCCCAACAACTCGATGAGTGACAACAGCCCGCGATTGAGTCGGCGCGGCAATCCGAGGTTGTTGTGAACGAGATCGTGCGACGTCGAGCCATAGCTGACGAAGGTGTAGGCCGCGATCGCGAGAATAGCTGGAACCCACCAGCCAGCGCAAGCGAATGTGAAATAGCCAGTGACGTAAAGAAACGGTTGGGCGATGGCTCGTGCGCGTTGGCCGCGCGTCAGAACAGTCATATCGCGTCCGAGTTCGGCCAAGGTAGGAAGTGGATGTCTGAATTGGCTGATTTTTGTCATCACGGTTTGCCTCGATCTAATTAAGTAACCGGGAAGCGGATAGTTTGCTAACGGAAGTTCTCCCGGTTCCACTTGGATGAACCCGGCGGCGGGTGGCTTGCTCATGGCCTTGCGTGAGCACGTTAGCGACTCATAATCGACAGCGACGGTCCATGTGCCATGCGGTTGAGGCAGCAAGTCACTCCCTTCCCGCGCGGAGCCACGAGCATCCAGCAACCCGCAAGCTAAAGTCGCCCTTACAGGGCTCGGAAGAACTGTTGAGGCATCGCCTACCCAGGGCGGCGCCGAAGCGGCTTGCCCTGGGCTGAGGGATGTCGCCCTTTCAGGGCTAAGACTAAGTTCGCCGATGGGTGCACCGGGTGCCTTGCTCACGCACCGGCGTGAGCATTTGAGCGGTTATCTGCGGTTTGGGCCAATCAATGCGACCGGTCAAATCCATCAAAGTGTGATGAGATTGCGATATTGCTCTTGCCCTATTCGTCGCTCGCATGCTCATTCAAAGGTGTGAGCATTGCACCCGGCGGCACTTCACGGATGACGGGGAGCTTGAGCACTACGACGAGGCCGACGGCGGCGAGCAGAAGTAGTAGCACGATGATCGGCCAAGAGAGGTTTCCAAATACAATGCTCGCCGTGACTGCGGTGAACATCACCGTCACGGCCCACACTTTTACCCGCGGGCGAACTCCGCGGTGTTGATCCCAATCGCGTAGGAACGGCCCGAAAAGCGGCGAACGTAGGAGCCAGTTGTTAAGGCGCGGGGAAGAGCGCGCGAAGAAAAAGCTGGCTGCCAGCAAGAACGGCGTCGTCGGCATGACGGGTAGCATCGCGCCTAAGACGCCGAGGCCCACAAAGATGCAACCCAGCGCCACGTAGACAACGCGGCGAGGACGTTGAAACAATGGAGTGTGGACTGGCACTTCAGAGATCATCGGATGAAAGCATGCACGGACATAGGAGGTACTAAAGTCAGTGTAGAGCCAAACGGCTCGACTGGAATTGCCGAGTCAAAGAAACCGCGGCGTGGTCCAACTTTCGAGTCGCCCTTACAGGCCTCGGAGGAATTATTGCGACGTTGCCAACCCAGGGCTGCGCTGGCGCTCTGCCTTGGGTTGAGGGATGTCGCTCGCGCGGATGTGAGAATGAAAATGCTCTAAACTAAAATACAGCCGGCCGGGCTTGAACCGGCGACCTCCTGATCCACAGTCAGGCGCTCTAGCCAACTGAGCTACGGCTGCGTTCCTACCCAGTATATTTGATCCGTTGAAACGGGGAAGGCGAAAACTCGCCGCTTTTTGACCGTCCATCGCAACGATGCCTGGCGGCGGGAAAAGGTTCACGTCGGCACACTTTGATACCGTGTCGGATCAGCGACACCCGCGCCAATGAAGCCGTTGCGGCGTAGCACGCAGGAGTCGCAGCGGGCACAGGCTTCGCCCGTGGTAGTTGGGTCGTAGCAACTGAGCGTCTGCGCGTAATCGACGCCGAGCGATGTGCCCAGTTGCACGATTTCGGCTTTGGCGAGGTTCAAAAGTGGCGCGTGAACGCTGAAATGACCGTTGCCTTCGACGGCGGCTTTGGTGGCGACGTTGGCCAGTGCTTCGAATGCGTTGAGGAACTCCCAGCGGCAATCGGGGTAGCCGGAGTAATCCACGGCGTTGGCACCGATGAAGAGATCGAATGCGCCAATCACTTCGGCATAACCGAGGCACACTGCCAGCAACACCGTGTTGCGGGCCGGTACATACGTAATGGGAATCCCGGCCGTGCCAGCTTCGGGTACGTCGATGTCGGCCGTCAGTGCTGATCCGCCGATGGCGCGAAGATTGACACTGACAATGCGATGTTCGATGGCGGCTTGTTGCTTGGCTTGCGAGGCTGCGAGTTGCAATTCAATTCTGTGCCGCTGACCGTAATCGATGGACAGGCAATGGCAGGCAAAACCATCGCGGCGGGCCACGGCCAGCACCGTGGCGCTGTCCAGCCCGCCGCTGAGTAGTACGACGGCTTTACGCATGAAGTGATTGTATGCCTACCGGCTCGCGGGCGCTCCGCCGATGTTGATGCGGACTTTCTGGCCGAGCTTGGGCATGTTCTCGGTGGCGACGATGGTGATGATGACTTCGCGGACGCGGCTATTGCTGGCGGCGGACATGAAGTCGTGACCCGTGTTGTTGCGCGAGGTCAGGAAGGCGTCGCTCATTCGTTCGACTTTGCCGTGCCACACCTGGCCGGCCACGGCGTCGTCGAGAATCATCGCGGTGGCACCGAGGGCCACGCGGTTGTGGTATTCCTGTTCGACATCGGCACGGACGATAAATCCGCCGGCGGGTGCGAAATTGATCGCCGGTTGCATCGAGTTAGACCCGTATTGCGTGCCGACAGTGGCCAGCACGCGCAACACCGTTCCATCTTGTGGGGCGAACAGCGTGCAACGGTCCAATGCCTCCTGCGCCTGCCGGAGTTGATCCTTCTGGAGTTCGACGCTGAACTCGGCTTCGCGAATCCTGGCTTCGGGTGTCAACTTTCTCACGGCTTGCAGCTTAGCTTCCTGACCGGTGACGCCGGCTTTCGCTTTTTCGACATTACGCTCCATGCCTTCGAGTTCGGCATCGGTCGGCGTCCTGTATGTCGTTATCAGCGCCCGAGTTCGTTGGGCTTCCCGCAGCGTCAATTCGGCCAGGTCCTGATCTTTTTTGGCGGCTTCGACAACCTGTTCCTGTTGCTTGATGCCCTGGAGGTATTGGTCGTTCAGCAGTTTGGCCTGGTCGAGTTTTGTTTGGGCGATCTTCACGCCGGTCTCGGCTTCGGCCAGCTTGGCAATGAACGGCTCGTCGCGCGTTTTGAGCAATGGGTCGCCCTTGCGAACTCTTTGCCCTTCGTAGCAAAGCA
>JANNLP010000362.1:0-15151 GCA_031396905.1 Gemmataceae bacterium | reverse complement strand
AATGTGCAGATGCAGATGCAGATGCAGGTGGTTGTCGTACACTATGAATCTCCGAGAAGCCCGGTCTGCGCTTGTTGATGTCACTTATAACTGCGGACCGAAGGCTTCACTTCTTCGTACACCAGCGGTTCCTTATTCAGCTTCGGCGCGGCATTTGGCCCCGCGTATTCCCAGGCGGCGGCGTAGGTAAACTCCGCATCGTTGCGGGCGCACTCGCCGTTCGGCTTGCCGTCTTTGTCTTTCTCCTGATACTCCTCGCGAAAGTGGCCACCGCAGCTTTCGTTGCGATGCAGGGCATCCCGGCACATCAGTTCGTTGAACTCAAGGAAGTCAGCAACGCGACCGGCACGTTCCAGCGACTGATTTAACTCCGCGCCCGAGCCGGGCACGCTGACATTCTTCCAGAACTCCTCACGCAGCGCCGGAAAGCGGTTCACGGCGTCCTGCAACCCTGCGGCATTTCGGGCCATGCCGCAGTTTTCCCACAACAACTTGCCGGCCGCCCGATGAAACTCGATCGGCGTTTTTTTCCCTTTGATCGACAAGAGCTTGTTGGTCATGGCGGCGACTTCGAATTCGCACTTCTTGAACTCGGTATGATCGGTCGGCACCTTGCGGCCACCAGCATCAGCGAACCAGGCGCCCAGCGTGTACGGAATGACAAAGTAGCCGTCGGCCAAGCCTTGCATCAGCGCGCTGGCCCCCAGGCGGTTGGCGCCATGATCGCTGAAGTTCGCCTCGCCCAGCACGAACAGGCCAGGCACCGTACTCATCAGATTGTAGTCCACCCAGAGGCCGCCCATCGTATAGTGCGGAGCCGGGTAGATGCGCATGGGCCGATGATAAGCGTTCTCGCCGGTGATCTGGAAATAGATGTCGAACAGGTTGCCGTATTTCTCCTTGACCTTAGGCTCTCCGAGCCGTTTGATGGCGTCGGCGAAGTCGAGATAGACACCGCGACCGCCGGGGCCGACGCCGCGACCTTCGTCGCAGGCTTCCTTGGCCGCCCGTGAGGCAATGTCGCGCGGAGCCAGGTTGCCGAAGCTCGGGTACTTGCGCTCCAGATAATAGTCGCGGTCGGATTCCAAAATCTGATTTGGCTCGCGGGCATCGCTGGGTTTCTTGGGCACCCACACTCTGCCATCGTTCCGCAGTGATTCGCTCATCAATGTCAGCTTGAACTGATGATCGCCGCTAACGGGGATGCACGTCGGGTGAATCTGCGTGTAGCACGGATTGGCGAACAATGCCCCCCGCTTGTAAGCGCGAAAGGTCGCCGTGACGTTGCACCCCGCCGCATTGGTGCTGAGGAAGAACGCGTTGGAGTAACCACCGGTGCAAAGCAACACCGCGTCGGCGGCGAAACTCTCGACCTTGCCGGTGACGAGGTTGCGCATGACTACGCCGGCCGCGCGGCCATCCACAACCACGAGATCCAGCATTTCCGTCTGCGGAAACATATTCACGGTGCCGGCACCGATTTGACGGGCCAGCGCTTGATACGCGCCGAGCAGCAATTGCTGTCCGGTCATGCCGCGGCAATAAAAAGTGCGGCTAACCTGTGCACCGCCGAAGGATCGGTTGGCAAGTTGCCCGCCGTATTCCCGGGCAAACGGCACGCCCTGTGCCACGCACTGATCGATGATCGGCTGACTGCACTCCGCCAGCCGATGTACGTTGGCTTCGCGGGCACGGAAGTCGCCGCCTTTCACGGTGTCGTAAAAGAGTCGATAGACGCTGTCGCCGTCGTTCTGATAGTTCTTGGCCGCGTTGATACCGCCCTGGGCCGCGATTGAGTGTGCTCGCCGCGGACTGTCCTGATAACAGAACGACAAAACCTGGTAACCCAACTCGGCCAGCGTGGCGGCGGCCGATGCGCCCGCCAAGCCGGTGCCGACGACAATAACGGTGAACTTCCGCTTATTGGCCGGGTTGACCAGCTTGAGCGTGGACTTGTACTTGGTCCACTTCTGCGTCAGAGGCCCACCAGGAACCTTCGCGTCGAGATTGATGCTCATCAATGATCCTGCGTACAATTTCTCGCTTCGTCTTGGCGAGCGTCGAAGCGTAAGCTCGACGCTCGCCAAAAACTTAATGCACCCAGCCCAGCAGCACGGCCACCGGGATGGAAATGTTGCCGACGACGATCAGCGTCGCCAGCAACAAGCCCGCGCCGCGGATGATCGGCCAGTATTTTGGAGCATTCAAACCCAGCGTCTGGAAGACACTGCTGATGCCATGGCTCAGGTGGAACCACAACACGATTTGCGCAATGAGGTAGCTGAGTACGACCCACCATTTGGAGAAGCCGATCAGCACCATCGTGTAGACATCGTGCCGGCCCAGTTTGTCATGCAGTTCCAGCAGACTGGAACCGGTATCCGTGCCGTGTACCAATCCGAGTGTGAAGTGGGCCAGATGATAAACGACGAATGCGAGGATGAGCAGCCCGGAATAGAGCATCGTCAGCGATGCGGTACTCGCCTGCACCGTGCCGGGATATTGGTAGCGTTCCGGCCTGGCGCTGCGATTGCGCACCTGCATCCGAATAGCCAGGGATACGTGAAGCACAAACGCGCCGAGCAGCCCGATCCGGCCCACCCACAGCAGGCCGCCGAGGTCTTTCAGGCCCTTTGCATAGGCATTGAGAGCGTCCGGGCCTTTGAAAATGAGCAGATTTCCGGCCAGATGCGTGCACAGGAAGCCGACCAGTATTAACCCGGTCAATGCGACCAGAAACTTGCTGCCGATTGTGGAAGCGAGGGCCGGAATGAGCCAGGTGGAGAGCGGCGTTTTCGCACTGGCGACAGCGCCTTTTTGAGGCGGAAGCGTTCCAACAGACATTGCGACTCGCACTGTGGGGCGATGGGTAATTACCGATGAGGTTATCGTATCCGTGCGTTCATTTCGGGCCACCCAGCCTGCCCAACGTCGCCATGCTGAAATGCGTCTCACTCGTCCGAACATATTGATCTTGCACGATATTCAACCCGAGGTATGTTCCCCGCCCGGCGCGTGGGGACTGCGCCGTACGTTCTACGAGGTTACCGGCGATGACGAAATTACCAATCCGCTTGCTTGCGGTCGGCCTTGGCTCTTTGTCGTTGTCTGGATGTTTGATTATTCCGCCGGATGCGATGAGCGATCACGGTCCTGGCCCATCACCCACTGCCAAGCCGGTGCAGACCAGTTCGACGGTGCGTCGTGTTGCTCCGCCGCCGGCCGCCCTGGCGATGGCGAACCCGAATACGCCGGTGCAGTACATTGCCGTGCCGGCCGACCAACTTGTTTTCGATGCCACCGGCCGTCCGATGGCCAAGGCCGACGCAATTCCGCCTGGCTTTATGCCAGTGATGCTGCCACCGAATACTCCGGCTCCGACATTGGCGCAAACGCCTGCCAATGTTCCGCCTTTGGCGTCGAGCAATGACGGGATGGAAGTCGTCGCCATCTCGCACACTCCCGAGCCGCCACTCGCGCTGGCCGAACAAGCCAAGATACCACAGGTCGCTCCGCGGCCATTGCCCGAGACAGTCAACAAGCCGGCTCAACCGCCGCAGGTCAACCGTTCCGAGCCGTTGCCAGCGATCATCAACAATCGGCCCGCCCCGAAAACGACGTCGCCAGCACGAGCCGAACGAGCGCTGGCAGGTAGCCAACTGCTGGTGTTGCAGCAACCGGCCGGTTACAACCCGATTCAAACCAAGTGCACGGTCTCGGACGGCTTGCCCAACCTGTTGATTCCGCCGGTCGCTCCCGAAGAACTGAAGCTCGTGTCATCGCCGCGCACCGGTTGCAATACAGGCCCATTGCCGGCAGCGCTCAAGGCGTATCAGGATCGATTGCCTGAAGATGCCGAGCGTCAACTCGCACAGTTGGAGCCGGCTAGCCGCGACGTTTTACGGAAGATGCTGCCCCTCGCCGCGAAATTGGGCGAAACCGGTACGACATCAGCTGACCCGACCGAGGTCGCTGAACTCGTCGATCAACTGCATAACATGGTTGGCACGCTGCGGGCGAAAGCTGCGTTGCGTATCGAGAAGTTGAGCTATTGTCGTACGCCAGCCAAACCTGTTCGTCCGGGCGCGTATCAGCCGCTGGCTGACGATCACGCATATCGCCCCGGCGAAACCATCGAGCTCTATATGGAGCTACGGAACTTCTCCTGCGAGGCCAAGGAAAAGGAATACCTGACACATCTGACCACGGCGATTGAAGTTCGCGATGATCGCAATGAAGTGATTGCCCGCTTTGATTTTGAGCGCGATCGGCCGGATGTCGGGCAGGCACCGAAACACGATTACTTCCACATTTGCAGGTTTCCCGTCCAGGGAATGCCGGCCGGGCAGTACACGCTATGCGCGATTGTGACTGACGTGCCCACGGGCAAGTCGGCGACGAAGATGTTGCCGCTGCGAGTGGAAGCCGCCCGCCGCGTGGCCCGCGGTACAGCCGAGTGATCGAGACCGGTTGAAAGGACTTCGCCATGATCGCACGGATGCTATTGGGATTGACGGCGTGGTGTACCGCTGGCGCTGCAATTCATGCGCAGCAGCCAGCCGCCGCGCGGAAGGTGTACACCAATCGACCGTTGTTCTCCGTGCCGTTGAAGATTGAAGAAGCCGACCGCGCGAAAATCACTTCGTTAAAATGCTACGTGAAGCCGCCGGGCGGCGCGTGGGCCGTTCACGACTCTGGGACAGCGCAAACTGCAAGATTCACATATCAAGCCAACGAAAATGGCGAGTATCTTTTCTCGTTTGCCACCATCGATTCAACGGGGCGTGAGTCCCCAGGCAATGTCGAGCGTGAAGCTCCGCGATTGATCGTGATTGTCGATACCAAACAACCAGAGTTCATCGTCGCCCCGGTGACGGTGGCATCCGGCGCGTCGTACGTGCAATGCACGATGAAAGACGCTAACCCGGACATGGCATCCATCACTGCCGAAGCGGAATTGGCGGACGGGAACTTCACCGCGTTGTTGCCGGTAGATACCAACGTGCCCGGCTTCTTCCGCACCCCGGCCACGGGAATGCCCAACCGCGTTCGCGTTAGTGGCAAAGACAAAGCCGGCAACGCCGTGGTGACTGTTTCTACGGTCGATAGCGGCAAACAAACACCGTCTGCCGTCGTAGCAGTCACGCCTAAACAAGAACCGATGGCCGTTCTGCCCATCCCGGCGAAAACCGAGCCGACGAAAGTCATAGCAAACGTTCCGAAGTTGGAAGCAATCCCGGCACCGGCTTCCAAGAGCACAGGCAGTGGTTTACTGCTTCCGGACCTGTCATCGAAACTAAATCCCGTCAGCACGGCATCGGACTCCATGCCGAAGCCCGTGCCGGTACTGCCGCGCGTCGCTGAGAAGCCCGCCGCCGTCGAGACGCCTCCCGCAGTGTCTACGTCCGCCGAACAATTCGCCAATAGCCTTCGCTGCGTCCTCAACTATGCCATTGATGGCATCGACCCCAAGTCGGTGCAGAAGGTGGAAGCGTATGCCACGCTGGATGAAAGCAAGACTTGGCAAAAGATCGGCGAGGATCCCGACCGTGCCAGCCCAATTGAAATGCAACTGCCCGCCGATGGCCGCTACGGCATTGTCATCGTCATCAGCGCCGTCAACCGGCCGGGCCAGGCACCCTCGGCCGGTGAACAACCGGATTGGATCATCGAAGCTGACACCACAGCCCCGGAAGTGACGCTCGAATCGGCCACACCAGGCGTTGGCGACGATGCCGGCATGTTGATTCTCAAATGGCACGTAAACGATAAGAACTTGAAACCCGATGCCGTCGAGTTTTCTTGGTCCAACGCGCCGGAAGGTCCGTGGCAATCGATCGCCAAGGGACTACGTGCTGAGGGCCTATACCGTTGGCCCGTACCGCGTGAAGCCGGTAGCAAGGCGTACCTAAAGATCGAAGCGCAAGACAAGGCCGGCAACATTGGCCGCGCCGCGACCGGTCAGCCCGTTCCAGTTGAAGTGAACCGACCCCGCGCGAAGGTGCTGGGCATCAACCCCGCGGCGATGAAGCAGTAGTCATCGATGCCGGGTGTTAGGTGCGAAGTGCAGGGTGATGAGCCGCTAATTCCTTTTTTTCGCTGCCAATTGGCATTCCGGATCATATCTCAGTGACAATGAGTCGCGACAACCAACTGCACTGACACCTGGTATCTGAAACCCATGAATCAAGCCACCAACATCACCTGGCACGAAGGGCACGTCACTCGCGAAGCGCGGGAGAAGCTGCTTAAACAAAAAGGGGCCACCTTGTGGTTCACCGGGTTGTCCGGGTCCGGCAAGAGCACGATTGCTTTCACGCTGGAGCACGAATTGATCCGGATGGGCCGGATGGCCTATGTGCTGGACGGCGATAACATCCGCCACGGCATGAACAAGAACCTCGGCTTTTCCGCGGCGGATCGCGAAGAGAATATTCGCCGCATTGGCGAAGTTGCCAAGTTGTTTGCCGATGCCGGTTTGGTCGTGATGGCCAGTTTCATCAGCCCCTATCGCAAGGATCGCGACAATGTGCGGGCACTGCACGCAGCCGCCAACGTGCCGTTTATTGAAGTCCACTGCGCAACACCGATCGAGACATGTGAAGCCCGCGATCCGAAAGGTCTGTACAAGAAAGCCCGCGCGGGTGAACTCAAGAATTTCACCGGGATCGATGACCCTTACGAATCGCCTGAAAAAGCGGAAATTATTATCGACGCCACGGGCACGTCACCGCAGCAGGCGACGCAATTGCTCGTGGAACAACTGCAAAAAATGCGGATTGTGCCGGAATAGCCGGCGCACAAAATGCAGCCTTTGGCAGTAGCGGTTGCCCGGCTCCAGCGAGTTCTCCATCTTATCCAGTTTGCCAACTCCAGTGTGAATGTCCCAACCGCTTCATTCCGAAACACATCAGGGGAAAAGGCCAAAAATAGGCTCAAGTTAAGGTAGCGCTGCGTTGACATGATTTTTTTGCAAACGTATGCTTGGCCCGAAGACGAGGAATGGCGGGCGCTTTGGGTGACTCGCGCTTGACCAGGTAAATCAATTTCCTCGTTCGCCCGACCGCCCTGAGCTTTCCCCATCCACAGGGACCATCATGCCGCTCACTGATCTAGCTTGGCGAACGCGACGGCCGTCCGAGGGCTATTACTCGTCCGAAGTAACTGGCCCGGAAAATCAGCCCGTCCGGACTTTCTTGCCCATCGGTTATGAACCGAATTATCCCTACCCCTTACTGGTCTTTCTGCACGGGCATGGCAGCAACGAAGAGCGAGTGCTGAAACTCGCCCCGCGCATGAGCCGCCGCAACTACGTGGCCATCAGCCTGCGTGGCCCGCATTGCCTCCATCGACCCAACCGCAATCGCCCAGGCTACAGCTGGTCGGCCGACGGCAGCGACGACAACTTGATTGAGGATTATGTCGTCAGCGCGATCGAACAGACACGGCGGATGTATCACATCCATTCCGAACGCATCTACCTGGCGGGCGTCTGCGAAGGCGCGGCTCTGGCCTATCGGCTGGGCCTGACCTTTCCCGAAAAACTCGCCGGCGTGATTTCGCTCAACGGCAACATGCCGATGCCGGGGCAGAACCGCCCGCTATTCCGCCTTCCAGAGCTTCGACAACTACGTGTGATGATTGGCCACGGCATTGCTAATTCCGTGGTGCCGCTGACGATGGCCCGCCGCGACTATCAAGCGCTGTACGCCGCCGGCTTGGATGTGAAGATGCGAACCTATCCCACCACGCACCGATTGCACCCCGACATGCTCCGCGACGCCAACCGCTGGATCATGCGGCAAGTCGCGGGTGATGGGGAATACTAAGCGACGACAAAGTAAAGCGCAATGCCCACCCGCTGCAACGGGTGGGCTTTTTCATTTACCGCCCCAACTTCCACCGATCAATGTCAACAAACGGCGCGAGTGGATCGATGCGCTCGGCGCTGGGATAAGGCTCGACGGCCCGCCGCAGCACCAAGTGCACATCAGGCGACCACAGCGGCACAAACGGCATCACCTCGCGGAACTCGCGGTGCATGCGGCGACGGATATCGCGTAGTGCCGCAAAGTCACTTCGGGTTGCGCCTCGCGCCAACAGTGCTTCAAGCCGAGCCACGCCGGTGCCAGAACCGGCCAAACCACCGTTGGCCGGTGAGAACAACTCAGCCGGGTCAAACCAGTCATCGCGGAAATCGTAGTGTCGATACGCGAAGTCGTAACCCTTCTCGGCCAGCGCGCGGCGAAACTCTGCTCCGGCATAACCCTTTGCATCGATTGGCACGCTGAGTTCCTGCAACTGTGCTGCGATTTTGTCACACGCTTTCTTAGCGGTCGGGTCATCGCTATCGAACATCAGAATCATGCGATCGGGCGGCAACTTGGCCTCGCGCAATCCGGCACTTGCCAATGATGCGTCATCCAACGTCGGCGCTTCCGGGTCGCAAGCCCATGTGTCTTTCGGGAATGGCCCAGTCAGTGCCTTGTGCAACTGTTGATGTTCTTTAACGCGCCACACTTCGTCGAGGATTACTTCCCGCCGCAAGCCAAAGGCCACGCCGCGCCGCAACGGCCGGCCCGCATCGCCGGCCAAGGCCAGCTTGAGCGGGTTAACTGCGAGGTAATAAACTCTTCGGCTTGGCACAGTGACGACGCGCACGTCGTTGCCCAAGCCCGCTTCGAGGCGCAGATTCGGCGGCGCGTTACCGAACAGCGCCTGAGTACGTTCTTCGATCACGACATCCGCTAAACCCCGGCGCACATCATCCAGCGGTTCCGGCCCTGCCAGAAACCGCACTTCACGCAACATTGGCCGGCCCTGCCGGCTGGCTCGCTGTGGATAAAGCGGGTTCGACGTGAACACGGCATAGGAGCGTCCACCTTGTGTTTTGGGACCGACATACGTGAACGGCCCGCTGCCCAGTGGCGCACGGGCAAACGTTTCATCATCCAGCTTACTCGCAGGCAACACTTTGAATGAGTACAGCGATGCTGGATCCGGGTGCGGCACCCGCAACGGCAGCCGAACTCGCCGCGGCGCATCCGACATCGGCTCGCCAAATGAATCGGCCTGGCCTGTCACCCTGAGTTTTTCCAGCGTGGTCCTTACATCAGTCGCCAGCACTTCCGTACCGTCGGACCACTTGGGCTGCGGGTCGATGACAAACGTCCGGCCGCCCGTCTCCACGGAGACATCCGCTGCCAAAGCCCGCGCAAAACTCGTTCCAGCATCAGCGACGACGGGCCGCATCAATCCTTCGTACAGCAAGTCCAGCGCCCAAGTCTCGGCATCTGTCCGCGCCCGGCTCGGCGACAACAACTCCGGCAACGCCCGCACGCCGATGACTAACACACCCGATCCGGGCTTTACGCCCGGCCCGTCAGGCAGCTTTGGTGCCGCCTTGTCCTTGTCGGCCGGAAACGACTCAATGTCAATCGGCTTGACGGGCTTGGCCTTCGGATCCTCGTCCTCACGCGGCGGTTGGGCCAGCGTGAAGCCGAGCAACGACATGGTCAACAATATCGCCAGGTATCGATTCATCAGAACATATCCAAGACCCATTGGCCGCCGTGGGCCGGGTTGCCAATGAGTTTCTGATTCCTGAGATCTATGACGTAATCCATCCATTCCAATGGAATCTGACCAATCAGGACCGGCGTACCATCGGGTACTTCCATGACCTCGACGACGCAGTCGCGGTCACCGACAAATAGGTGAACAGCATCGTAAACCGAAATCGAAAACGTGCCCTGTGCCGACCGCGATTGTTTCTCGTAACGCTTAGTCAGACCGAGTTGTTGAATTAGGCTCGTCGGTAATGCCAATGCCGTTGCCCCGGTATCAACCAAGGCGTCAGATACGCTGACTTTGCGCGCCTGGTCGGCTGGCAAAGTACCACGTTCGACTTCCCACGCGTCGCGGAGGCTCTCGATCCGAGCTGCCGTGATGACGCGCCCCATGTTGGTTGCCTCCATTGGTCACCTCCGCATCCACATTGTATCACCCACGAGCCACATGCAGTTCCTGCAACGAGCGCACGCTCAGCGGTTGGTCGCGCATGGTGCGGCACGCTTCGACGGCGGCGTGAGCCGCGGCAATCGTGGTGATGCACGGGATGCCGTGTTGCACGGCGGTGGCGCGAATCCTGGCACCGTCACGCACTGCATCCCGGCCGGATGGTGTGTTAATGACAAGATCCACTCGGCCATTCTTCATGTAGTCCACCAGATTGGGCCGGCCTTCCTGTACTTTGCGCACTTCGGCGACGCCGATGCCGTGTTGCCGCAACATGGTAGCCGTGCCGCGCGTGGCTATCAGAATGTAACCCATGTCGGCCAGGTCGCGGGCAATTGGCACGGCCTCCGGCTTGTCATGGTTGGCCACCGAAAGAAATACGGTTCCTGACTTCGGCAATTCGCAAAGTGCAGCCAGTTGACTTTTGGCAAACGCAGCCGGCATCGTGTCGGCAATGCCCATGACCTCGCCGGTCGAACGCATCTCCGGCCCAAGGATAATGTCCACACCGGGAAACTTGTTGAACGGGAACACGCTTTCCTTCACGGAATAATGTTTCGGCGTCACTTCTTCCTTCACGCCCATATCGTCTAGTGTCTTCCCGACCATTACCAAAGTGGCGATCCGCGCCAATGATACGCCGGTGGCTTTGGACACGAATGGCACGGTGCGTGACGCTCGCGGGTTCACTTCCAAGACGAACACCTGCTTCTTATCGGTGCCGGCTATTGCAAACTGAACGTTCATCAGCCCTTTGACCTTAAGAGCCAATGCCATCGCACGGGTCTGCCGTTTGATTTCCTCGATGATCTCCGATGACAGCGTGTGCGGCGGCAGCACGCATGCCGAGTCGCCGGAGTGAATACCGGCTTCCTCGATGTGCTGCATCACGCCGCCGATGATCGCGCGGGTACCGTCGGCAACACAGTCGACGTCCACTTCGATGGCCGATTCAAGAAACTTGTCGATTAAAACTGGCTTGCCGGATGACACGGCTAGTGCCCGCTCCACAAACCGTGCCATGGTGGATTCGTCGTAAACAATCTCCATCGCCCGGCCGCCCAGCACATAGCTGGGCCGCACCAGCACGGGATAGCCGATGCGCCGGGCCACCGTCAGTGCGTGTTGAACATCCATCGCGTGCCCGCTTGGCGGTTGTTGCAGGCCCAAATACTCGACCAACTTGGTAAACCGTTCGCGATCCTCGGCACAGTCGATGGAATCAACCGAAGTGCCGATAATGGTCACACCCTCGGCTTCCAACCCGCGCGCGAGATTCAGCGGCGTCTGCCCGCCGAACTGCACGATCGCCCCGACGGGTTTCATGCGGTCGCACACGTTCAACACATCTTCAATCGTCAGCGGCTCGAAGAAGAGATGATCGGACGTGTCGTAATCGGTGCTCACGGTCTCCGGGTTCGAGTTGACCATGATGGTCTCGTAACCCGCATCGCGCAGTGCGAATGCCGCTTGCACGCAACAGTAGTCAAACTCGATGCCCTGCCCGATGCGGTTGGGGCCACCGCCGAGGATGAGGATGCGCTGCTTGTCGGTTGGCGAGCGGGTTTCATCTTCCGTGACGAACGAGCCATCAACGATGAAACCACTTTCGTAGGTCGAGTAATAATAAGGCGTCACCGCTTCAAACTCGGCTGCACACGTATCTACCAGCTTGAACACGGCTTCCACGCCGGCGGCTTTGCGTTGGCGGCGAATCTCGTTGGGGGCGACTTGCCAGATCGTGGCCAGTTGCGGGTCGGAAAAGCCGTACTGTTTTGCGTGCAGCCAGTCCGCGGGTGTCATGCTTTCGGGGCCGCGGACTTTGCGCAATTCGTTTTCGACGCTGATGATGTCGGCGATTTGATGCAGGAACCAAGGATCGATCTTGGTGGCCGAGTGAATCTCCTCGATTGTCATGCCGCTGAGCATGGCATAGCGGACGTACCAGATGCGTTCGAAGTTCGGTGTCGCCAACTTAGCGGCGATCTCGTCTCCTGTGGGTGGATTGGCGGTGCCCCAACGGTCAAACCGGTCGCAGCCGATGCCGAACCGGCCAATCTCCAGACCGCGAAGGGCCTTTTGCAGGCTCTCGGCAAACGTCCGGCCAATCGCCATGGTCTCGCCGACCGATTTCATCTGCGTCGTTAATGTCTCATCCGTGTCCTGGAACTTCTCGAAGTTCCAGCGCGGGATCTTGGTGACGACATAGTCGATGGTGGGTTCAAAGCTGGCCGGCGTGGTTTGCGTGATGTCGTTCTTGAGCTCATCCAGCGTGTAACCGACCGCGAGTTTCGCCGCGATCTTGGCGATGGGGAATCCCGTGGCTTTGCTGGCGAGTGCCGAACTGCGCGACACGCGCGGGTTCATCTCGATGGCAATCATGCGGTCGCTGGCCGGATCCGTGGCGAATTGAATGTTCGAACCGCCGCACTCAACGCCGATGGCGCGGATGATGCGAATGGCCGCGTCGCGCATCCGCTGGTATTCCTTGTCGGACAGCGTCTGAATCGGCGCCACGGTGATGGAGTCGCCGGTGTGCACGCCCATCGGGTCAAAGTTCTCGATGGAGCAAACGATGATGACGTTGTCGGCCCGGTCGCGGACGACTTCCAGCTCGAACTCTTTCCAGCCGATGACGGACTCTTCAATCAGCACTTCATGCGTCGGGCTGAGTTCCAGGGCCAATTCGACGAGCCGGGTGAACTCTTCGCGGTTGTAGGCGATGCCGCCGCCTGTGCCGCCGAGCGTGAAGCTGGGCCGCAGTACGCATGGCAAGCCCACCCGTTCGCGAATTTCATTTGCTTCGGTCAGCGACTTGGCCATGCCGGATGCGGGCACCTCGACGCCGATCTTGAGCATGACCGCTTTGAATTGGGCCCGATCCTCGGCCCGGTCAATCACCTCGGCCGTCGCGCCGATCATTTCGATGTTCAGCCGCTTGAGCGTGCCGCGTTTGTGCAATGCCATTGCCGCATTGAGCGCGGTCTGCCCGCCGACGGTCGGCAACAGAGCATCCGGCCGTTCGCGTTCGAGGATGAGTTCCAGCACATCCGGCGTGATCGGCTCGATATAGGTGCGATCGGCCGTGTCCGGATCGGTCATGATCGTGGCCGGGTTCGAGTTGACGAGGACCACCTCGTACCCCTCGGCCCGCAGCGCCTTGCACGCCTGCGTGCCGGAGTAATCGAACTCGCAACCCTGGCCAATGACAATCGGCCCGGACCCAATCAGGCAAATCTTGCGCAAGTCAGAACGGCGCGGCATGAATCTCCCAAGTCAATGCGGACGGCCACGGGCAAATTAGAGGAGAATATAGAGATGCACGGCAGGAATGAAACCCGAGTGGATCGTCGTCGTGATTTGATCGCTTCAAATTCGTTCCATTTGCCGGGCATGCTCACGCCAAATCGTGAGCATGCCGCTCATGGCCTTCAATTAAGTTGTCAAAGAACAAACTCGCTGGCGACTAGACACCAGCCCCGTGGTCCCGATCCGCAGACCACCAGCCACTAATAACTAACCACTATCAACATCCCTCGCCCCCGGTATCCGCCCGCGCGCACTCCCACGCGCTGGAAAGGGGATGCCGCTGGCACTTGGGGTAATGGTCACGCTCGCTACGACTGCAGCGGCCGACCTGGTTGCCACACTCGAGGTGGGCGCGTGTGGCGCTTTGTTTGTGAGCCGACTCAGTTGAGTCGGTTCATTTGTCGCTGATGGCGAGGGGGTGGGTGGTGAGTTCGTCTAAGCGACAGATACGCCGGATCGTGTTGTCCCGCGGCATCGCCTTTCAACAGACACCAACTCATCCATGAATCTCATTCACTCCACATTGGAAAACCTTTTCCGGCGTTGGTCTTCCGACTGTGGAATCAACTCAATTCACGGATCAACCCAGCAATTGACGCCTGTCACGGGTTGGATCCGAACCCGCAGTTGGCGTCAATCATCGGCTCCGGAGGCCGACATACACAAGTGTACACTGCTAATTCAAAATGTCCAGCGCGGTAGCAACAAAAGTTCCCATGCGCTTCATCAAGCCCACCCGCGCTATGGCGCGGTCTCCTAACCGTGCCATTCTTGCGACCGCAGGTCTCTTCTGCGAGCGAGCGGCTCTAAAAAGGAAACCTGCGGTCCAAGAAGTGGTCGGGTCGGGACGCCCGACCAGATCCGTGGGTGAGAATATAGATATGCGCCGCGGGAAAGAAACGGGCGAATCAGATATACTGAAGTCGGCGATGTCAACTCTCGACTGAGTAGAGGGCGGCATGATGAGTGCTGTTTTGGACGCAACGACAGATGGAGCCGTTTGGAATCGGTTGATAGAGCCGACGCGGCCGGCGATGCCGGCGGAAGCAGCGCAGTATTTCCTGACGCTGAAGTTTACGGACGGCGATCGCGAACAAATGCACGAATTGGCCAAGCGTCATCAGGCGGGTGATTTGACGCCTTCAGAACTGGAATCACTACAGACTTTCCGGCGTGTCGCCTTGCAACTTGACTTACTTCACGCTCAGGCGCGGGCATCATTGCGGCAAGTTGGCAACGGACAACACTCGTGACGGAATCGTTAGCGCACTCGGTGCGCCATCGAGCCGGCCTACTCTGCGAGTACTGCCGGCTACCTGAATCGGCGTCAGCGGCGGCGTTTGAAATCGATCACATCATTGCCCGGAAACATGGCGGCGCCACCGCGCTCGACAATTTGGCATACTCTTGCTTCTATTGCAACAGCGCGAAAGGGCCGAACATTGCGGGCATTGATTCCGAATCCGGAATCATCACACGCTTGTTTCACCCTCGGCAGGACGTCTGGTCCGACCATTTCCGCTGGGATGGTGCGGTTATCGTTGGCCGAACGCCCATCGGTCGAGCAACGATTCAGGTTTTGAACGTCAATTTGCCGGACATGATTGCGTTGCGACGGCTGTTATCCGATGAAGGACTGATGGTTGATGAGGCGAACAGTATTTGACAATTTGCGATTACTTGTGCTTTGCTTGAAGGAGGTCAATCTCGGCGGTGAGGCGTTCGTATCTAGTTTGTTCAAGATCCTGTTGTTTGAGGGGCGCCGACCTTGAATCTTGACTGATTGAGTTCTTCGATGGTCTTCATGAAATCACGATACTCGGTC
>JANNLP010000355.1:0-2035 GCA_031396905.1 Gemmataceae bacterium | reverse complement strand
AGGTGGACTATTGGATCAGGGTCGGTTTTCGCAGTCTTGACCATGTCAATGAAAAAGTGGGGATTCACGTCTCGTTTTTCCAAAGCGAGTTGGATGGCCCAAGCTCGCACACTCGGAAATGTAGTAAACCCGATTAACGGTGATGAGTTATTTCCATTCGTCGCTGCATGCCTCGCCCATACCAGTCGCAAACTATTGCATTCATCTTTGAATGAGTACTTAACTGAGACGGATGAGATAGCTTTGAGAAGCTCCATGTCTGGGCCATGTTTCGGCCATCGAATGGCAGTGCGTTCCTGCAAGAGTCGCCGAGCATGCCGACCATACCATTCGTTTTTGTGCACTATCAACTCGACTAATTCTTTATCGGCTAATTTCGCCAAATCCACTCCCGTCACCGGTTTCGTCCCGCGATAGCAGATCTTGTAGATGCGCCCATTGGTGCGGTCCCAGATGTTGGGGTCGGTATGGTGGCAGGCTTGTTTGTCGTACCAGTCGAGCAGGTACACGTTGCCGTCGGGCCCGGTTCGCATGTTGATGAAGCGTGCCCAGGCGTCGTTGGCTTTGAGAAAATCGACGCCGTGACTGGCGATGAAGCCGGAGCCTTTAGGTCTCAGCACGTCCATGTTGATGCGGCGGCCATGAATGTTGCCCATGAAGAGTTTGCCGTGATATTCCTTGGGCCATGCGCCGCCCTGATAGCACAGTAGGCCGCAGTGGGCGTGACCGCCGCCGAGCGCGTCGGAGCGATTGTTGCCGCCGTGCGGGTTGGCACCGGCATAGTGCAAGTGGTCGGCAATGGTTTTGATGTCGTCGTACGTGTACGGGTTGAAGTGGTTGCCGGCCTGGCGTTCGTAGCGGCCACCTTGAATGATGTGGTAGCAATGCGGGATCACACATGCCTCGACGAACATCTGCCCGTGTTCATCGAAATCCAAGCCCCACGGGTTGGATGTGCCGTGGGCGAACACCTCGAACTCATGCCGTACGGGATGATAGCGCCAAACGCCGGCATTGATGGGCACGCGCTCTTTGTCAGGCGTGCCGGGCTTACCAACGCGCGAATGGGTAAACACGCCGTGGCAGCCGTATAACCAGCCATCTGGTCCCCACGTGAATGTGTTGAGCGTTTCGTGCGTATCCTGATAAGCCCAACCGTCCAGTAGAATTTTCGGCGGCCCGCTCGGCTTGTCGCCACTGGCGTCGATGGGAATGAACATGAAATACGGTGCGGCCCCAACCCACACACCGCCGAAGCCAAATTCAATGCCACTGACGAGATTCAAGCCTTCCATGAACACCGTGCGCTTGTCGTGCTTGCCGTCGCCGTCGGTGTCCTCGAAGATCACGATGCGGTCTTTACCCTGGCCCTCCGGTGCGCGGCGCGGATACGTGTACGCCTCGGCCACCCATAGCCGGCCACGATCGTCGAGACAAAAGCCAATGGGCTGTTGCACATCCGGTTCGCCGGCAAAGAGCTTGACCGTGAAGCCTTCGGGCACGGTCATCACGCTGGCCGCCTGCTCCGGCGGCAACCCGGCGTGCGGAATCACATCATCCGGCTGTTCGCGAGGTTCAGGTCGCGCCGGCACGTCGGGTTTTTCTTTGTGAAAACGAAAATCGTCGAAGTTGATGTGGCCCCAATGAGCCGTGTGTTGATCGACAAGGCGAATGTAGATTTCCTTGCCCATCTGTGGCCGCAGGTCAACAACCACGCGCCGCAAGTCTTCTTCGCCGAGACCGCTAAACTTGTGCAGAACCCAGTTGTTGTCTTTTGCCGCAATCTCGACACGTGTGGTCGCATGCGGCCCGCCACCAACGAGAAACGATGCATACGGATGCGTGACTTTGAACGGCACGGATGTCAGCGTACCCACCGGCGGATCGCCGAACCGCTCCCAGCCGCCGATCCAATATCGGCCCTGATGCCGGCTCTTCATATCCCGGCGACGCTTGGCCACCGTATCGCCATCAATGGGTTGATTCTTGAACGCCTCGCCGCCAACCACCCAATCGCGCAGATCGCCGGTCTCGA
>JANNLP010000282.1:0-5098 GCA_031396905.1 Gemmataceae bacterium | reverse complement strand
GATCTGGCCCGGCACGTCGAGCTGCTGAGGCTCTACCGGGCGGTTGTTCTGGAAGCATCAGCCCAGAGAGATCGATGTATTCTTCGTCAATCCAATCAACAATGCTGGCGAGTACAGCTTCTCCGGACTCAAAATAAGTGGCGGTGCCGCCAATATCGGAGGGGGCATTGAGGCCGGCACATTTGTCCAGGCCAGCATTTTGATATCGTCGGTGGAGGTCTCGCAGAATTCAGCAACAGCAACGGGCGGGTCGGGCGGTGGAATTTACACACGACTCGCGACACTCACGATAAACGATTCCCTGATTACAAATAACCACTCGCTCGGTAGCGGCGGTGGACTAACGAGTTACAAAGTCAATCTCAACCATTCGACGGTTTCATTCAATCAGGCCAACGATGGGTTCGGCGGCGGGGTATTTGCAACTTTCGCCACGGTTTGGTCCAGCACTATTGATAGCAACACCGCCGGTGGAACTGTTTATGGCAGCGGCGGTGGGATATGCGCCGCCCTAGGTCTCACTGCAGAATACTCGACAATATCGAATAACATCTCGAAAGAGAGAAATGGTGCGGGAATTTATGTCGGATCTAATGGCACCGTCGGGATGACAGGATGCACCGTTAGCGGCAATCACAGTTTGGGCGCAACAAGCATGGGCGGCGGATTTTATGGCAAAGTCCAAAGCCTGCAAATTGAGAACTGTACATTCTCGGACAATTTATCCGGAAAAAGTGGTGGCGGACTTGCGATCACGACCGCGACCGCAAATGCGTTGTTGTCCGTCTCAACCAGCACCATTTCAGGAAACACGTCAAGCCAAGCTGGTGGAATCAGTTTCAGCGCCACCTCTTCTGCGATTAATCTCATGAGCGTCATCGTCGCTGACAATATCGCCACAGGTCAGTTCTCGGACATTTATTCACTTGCACACGTCAATGCTATCGATTGCAATATCACGAACGTTGCCGGTGTCTTGTATTTGACCAAAGCTGGCAATTTCATAAGCTCGTCGCCGCAGCTTGGTCCGCTAGCAGACAATGGCGGGTCTACGTTAACTCGACTTCCCGCGTCGGGCAGCCCCGTCCGCAACGCCGGGTCAAATCCTATCGGACTGGTGAACGATCAGCGCGGGCCAGGATATGCACGGCAAGTCGGAAGCGCAGTAGACATCGGCGCCGTCGAATCATCTGATGGGATTCCGACGGCGACGGTTCCAATTGTCTCGACTATCCTCACGCCCACTATTGATCCCGTGCTGATTCAGGTTGTGTATGGCGGGACGTCCGCCATAGACGTATCCACAGTCATTGGAAACAACAGTGCCCTTGTTGTTACCGGCCCTGACGGGACAACTTTCCCTGTCCAGTTCGTTTCGATTGACAACCCTGCGAATGGATTACCTCGAACGGCGGTCTATTATTTCACTCCGCCGGGCGGACAATTCGATCCTGCGGACAGTGGGACCTACAGTGTCAGCGTTCAAACCAGTCAGGTCTTTGATGTCAACGGCACTGCAGTCGCCAGTGGCAAGCGAATGGATTTTGTTGTGGCGATTCCGTGGCATTTTGTTGTCACCAATCTCAACGATGGCCCGGTTAATGCCGCCGGGGACCTGCCGGGCAGCTTGCGGCAAGCACTGTTCGATGCCAACGTCGCATTTACGCATGACTCGATCACATTTGATCCGTCGTTGTTTCCAGCGCCGGCCACGCTCGTTCTTACCAACGGCGTGCTTCTCATATTGGACGCTGTATCAATCGCTGGCCCCGGATCAAAACACTTGACAATCAATGCCGGTGGCAAGAGTGGCGTTTGGAATGCCAACCTGTCGTCCCCGCGCATCGACCAGACCGTGGAAATGTCCGGGATGACAATCACCGGGGGTGTTGCATCGTACGGCGGTGGGTTGTGGGCGACCGGAACGAAACTAACTGTGACAGATTGCAGCTTTTTTGGAAACAAAGCAGTAGGCCCGGCCAATGTGTCCAACTTTGGCGGCGGCGCGGTGCGTGCAGTATCTGGCACCTTTATCTTTAGCAATTGCACCTTTGTGGACAACGATGCGGGCTCAAGTCGTGGTGGCGCGCTGTCAATCAGTGGCAGTACTTTTTCCGTGCTTAAGTCGACGATTCAAAACAATAAGGGCGGTGGAATTATTTCCCGTGGATGTAGCAACGGTACAATTCGTAATTCAATCATCATTGGCAACAGTGCGCCGGGCAGCGGCGGCGGTGTATATTGCGATCAAGACATCAACAACAGCGTCGTCAGCAATCTGCTAATTGAAGGTTCAACGATTTCGGGCAATACTGCTTTGATAGGCACTGTCATCCAGACATCCGGCGGTGGGGGGGTCGCATTTCGCGGCGCCGCTTTTGTTGCACAAAAAGCTCAGAGTGGGACGCTTACCGTTCGTAACTGCAGCATCCTCGATAACGTCACCGATAGCCAAGGTGGCGGTATGTTCGTTGGTGGTCGTGACGTGTTAATCATGTCGGCAAGTACTGTTTCCGGCAACACCGCGAGTGCTAATGGCGGAGGCATCTACTTTCAGTACGACAATGGCCTGCTGATTGAAAGTTCTACGATCTCCGACAATTCGACCACACTATCGTCTTCATTTAAGGTATTCGGTGGCGGTGGTATCTATTTTTGGGGTACACCGGCGTCTATCGGCGCCACCATCCGCAATTGCACGATCTCCGGAAACAGTGCGAAAGCAGCCGGCGGCGGCGCATTGTTCTACAGCGCGACCGGAACGGTGCGATTTGAGAATTGCACGATCACGAATAATACCGCGACAAGCGGTGGTGGAGGTATTGCAAGGAGTACAACTGGTTCCATCGTAATCTCATTGACCAATACTACCGCTGCCGACAATTTTCACGCCACATCGCCAAATATCTTGACCAAAGGCACAGTAACAGCGTCCTTTTCCATCATTGGAATTACCAATGGAATTTCCACGCTCACGGCGTCGAACAGTCTTACCGGCACCCTTGCCGCTCCGCTCGACGCCAAGCTCGCTCCTCTCGCTAATTTCGGCGGCCCCACGCTCACGCACGCACTCTTACCTGGCAGTCCCGCCATCAACGCCGGCAGCGTCATCGCCGGCATTACCACCGACCAGCGCGGTTATCTCCGCACATACAGCTCCGCGCCTGACATTGGTGCCTTTGAAGCCCAGCCGCCGCGTGTAGCGGCCATCGTGATCAACGATGGTTCGGCTCAGCGGTCGCGGGTCACAAGTGTGACGGTGAACTTTGATTCCCCGGTGGCGATAATACCGAATGCGTTTCGTTTGCAACGACAGAGCAATGGTCAGTTTGTCGATTTGCTCGCGCAGATTTCGGTTGGGACACCGACCACGAGTGTCTTGCTGACATTTAGCGGGGCAGTGACGGAGTTCGGTTCGCTGATGGACGGTCGCTACACGCTCACCGTGTTGGGAAATCAAATCACCAACTTCGTTGGCAATTTAGATGGCAACGCCGACGGCGTGCCTGGCGATGATTACGTTCTCATCGGCACCCCGGCCAATGGTCTCTTCCGCCTTTTCGGCGATTCGGATGGCGATGGCGCGGTGGCGGCCAATGACTTTATTCAGATTCGGTTGTCGTTCGCCAGTTCGAATGCGATCTTCGATTTCAATGGCGACGGCTATGTCTCGGCCAATGACTTTCTGCAGTTTCGGATGCGTTTCGGGGGCAACGTCTAAGCGGCCGTTCCGCATCCTCGGCGGGCCGCGCCCCCGCCCGCCGGGTACACCGTTCGCCCCGTATGATCCTGGACCGCGGATTGGTTCGTCCTACCGGATTAATCCGCGTTTTTCCGAGTTACTTAGGGCGATCCGCGGTCCATTATGTTTGAAGGCATTAGTATTCCGACGATACGATCTTGAAGCAATGCGTTTTCGCCCGGAGGGCGCACGTTGGTAGCCAGGCGTTTCAACGCCTGGATTTGAGCGTCCTAATCTTCAGCGTCCGGAGGACGCACGACTCTCGAAATGGCAAGGCCTCGTCCGTCCTCCGGACGGAAAATTTAGAGTGGGTGGGCATCTACCAGGGGTTGAAACCCCTGGCTACGATCGTGCGCCCTCCGGGCGAAAACATCGGGCCATCGATGGGGCAAGCTTGCTGATTGTGGCAGGAGCAGGGCCATCGGTTGGACAAGCTAGCAGATTGTGGCAGGAGAATGTGCGTCCTCTGGGCCAAAACATCGGTTCATTTGTTTGCATCGCAGCAACTCCGAGAGATTTAGGTCTCGTCAAGGCACTTGGCATCCCTTAGTATGATCGACGGATGGGCACGCGTGTGCAGTTGTCGTGGAGATCATCGCATGAAACGGTATTTGGGACTGGCGATCATTTGTCTGGCGCTTTCGAGCACGGCTCGGGCGGCGGAGTTGACCACGCTGGTGAAGCAACTCAAAGCGGTCGGTCCCGATGGAGCTGGTGCGGGGTCAGCCGCGGCGGCTTGGGCGGAACTGAAGCGCGAAAAGGTGACGGCCGTCGTGCCGTTGCTGACGGCGATGGATGATGCGACTCCGCTGGCGGCGAATTGGTTGCGATCGGCCATTGATGCCATTGTGGAGCGTGAAACCAAAGCTGGCGCCAAGTTGCCGGCAGCGGAACTGGAAGCGTTTCTCAAAGATGCCAAACATGGTGCGGCCGGGCGGCGCATGTCGTTCGAGTTGTTGTGTGCAGCCGATGCCGGGGCGCGGGAGCGATTGTTGCCGACGTTCATGAACGATCCGGCGGCGGAGTTGCGCTATGACGCCATCGAGTCGGCATTCGAGAAGCTTCGCAAGCTGGAGAAGCCGAACCCGGAAAGCTATGATCCATCCGAACCGGAGAAGACGCCGAAGAAACTCGATAAAGACGAAAAGACTATTGCGGAGTTGAAGAAGCTCCTGCAGGCGGCCCGGCACTTCGAGCAAACGGCGCTGATCGCGCGGGAGCTGGATGCATACGGCGAAAAGACCGACATGACGAACCACTTCGGCTTTCTGAATCGCTGGTGGGTGTTGGCGTCGTTCGATAATGCCGACGGCAAAGGCTTTGCTGCCGCGTATCCGCCTGAAGCCAAGTTGGACC
>JANNLP010000279.1:0-1890 GCA_031396905.1 Gemmataceae bacterium | reverse complement strand
TTACCCCAAGTGCCCGCGGCATCCCCTTTCCAGCGCGTGGGAGTGCGCGCGGGCGGATATCGGGGGCGAGGGATGTTGATCGTGGTTAGTGGCTAGGGGTCTGCGGATCGGGACCGGCAGGCTGGTGGCTATCGCCAGCGTGAGTGTTCTTTGACAACTGAGTTGGGAAGGCCATGAACGGCATGCTCACGATTTGGCGTGAGCATGCCCGGCAAATGGAACGAATGTGAGACGAATGGTCACATTGGCCAGTTTGCGATCCGGTCGACAACGCTCGTCGTTGTCGCCGCACCGATGGCCCTCGCCCACACACCCGCGGCCAGCACAACAAACCACAGCCGACGCCGACGAAGGATCATGAGGGCATTGTAGCCTGGTACTAACTACTATTAACATTGTGCGTGGCGACGTTTTACCGGAATCGCTCGCCGTCGCACTTGCCACGACGGCACACTCATCACCCATCGCGCAGCTTCATGCTCACGTATTTCGTTTCCAAGTAGGCTTCCAAACCTTCGTGCCCCAACTCGCGGCCGAGGCCGGATTCTTTCATGCCGCCGAAGGGGCATTGCGGCACGGCGGGGATCGCGTCGTTAACGCCGATGATTCCGGCTTCCAATCCTTCCGCCAACTTCCACATTGCGGAGAGGTCATTGGTGCAGACGTACGCGGCCAGGCCGTAGCGCGTAGCATTCGCTTTCTCAATCACTTCATCCAAATTGGCAAAGTCGAGCAACGGCATCACCGGGGCGAACGGTTCGTCCGTCATGAGCTTCGCATCGGGGGTCACACCCGTGAGCACGGTCGGCTCGAAATAATAGCCGCGATCGAAGCGTTTGCTGCGTTCGCCGCCGGTGAGCAGCTTCGAGCCTTTGGCCTTGGCGTCGTCCAACAAAGCGGTGGTCGCACTCAGCCGTTCTTTCTCAATCATCGGGCCGACTTCGACACCGGCGTCCAGGCCGTTGCCGAGCTTCAATGCCCGTGCGGTCTCGACGGCGACTTCGGTAAATCGTTTGCGGATGTCGTTGTGAACGTAGAACCGGCTCGGCGAAATGCACACCTGGCCGTTGTTGCGGAATTTGCCGATGACGGCGACCTTGGCCACGGCCTCCGGGTCGGCGTCGGGCAGCACGATAAACGGCGCGTGACCGCCAAGTTCGAGACTCATGCGCACCATGCGGTCGGCACTGCGCTTCAACAGCATCTTGCCCACGGCCGTCGAACCGGTGAAGCTCATCTTGCGGACGGCGGCGTGGGAAAACGCCTCATCGGAAAACTCCTCCGGCGGCACGATCACCATGTTCGCCACGCCGGCGGGCAACCCGGCTTCTTCAAGACACTGAAACACTTGAATCAGCGACAACGGCGTCTGATGCGCTGGCTTGCTGACCACCGTGCAACCGGCGGCCAGCGCCGGTGCGAGCTTGCGCGCTTGCAGCGTGACCGGGAAATTCCAGGGACTGATCGCCGCGACCACGCCGACGGGATGCTTGATTGTGAAGTGTCGCTTTCCGGGCTGCGAATTGGGAATGACCTGCCCGTAGGCCCGTTTGCCTTCCTCGGCGAACCACTCGAACGTGTCGGCCGAGTGCATCACCTCGCCCTTGGCCTCGGCCAGCGGTTTGCCTTGTTCCTGCGTCATGGTGCGCGCGATGGCGTCGGCCCGCTGCCGCATCAGGTCAGCCGTCTTTTTGAGAACAGCGCCGCGTTCATAGGCCGTGCGCTTCGACCAATCCTTCAGCACAGCGGCGGCCGCGTCAAAAGCAGTGCGAACGTCAGCGCGGCCGCCCCACGCCACGTCGGCAACGTTCTCTTCCGTGGCGGGGTTGATGACTGGCAACGTCCGCCCGCCCTCAGCGGCGACCCAGCGACCCTTGATGAATAAGCGCG
>JANNLP010000264.1:0-11388 GCA_031396905.1 Gemmataceae bacterium | reverse complement strand
GCACGACCCGCTATTGCACCGACGTCGCCAAGCTCATCAACGCGCCGATCTTTCACGTGAACGCCGACGATGGCGAAGCCGTGGTTTACTGTGCCGAGTTGGCCCTGGAGTTCCGCCAGACGTTCAACCGTGACGTGGTCATCGATTTGGTGTGTTACCGCAAATACGGGCACAACGAAGGCGATGAGCCGACGTACACGCAGCCGGTGATGTACCAACGAATTAAGGCCAAGCCGGCGCCGTCGAAAATCTACTCGAAGAAGTTGATGGATGACGGTGCACTGAATGCCGAGCAGTTGGCCAAGATCAACCAGGAGTTTCAGGAAAAACTCGATGCCGCACAGCAAGACATGCGGAAATCGCCGCGACGGCGACGCGGCATGTCCAAGTTTGAAGCCCCACGCTGGCAGAAGTTCACGCTGACATACTCGCATGATGCGGTCGAAACTGGTGTGCCGTATGAAACCCTGCGCGCGATTGGCGAGGGCTTCACTGCTGTACCCGATGGCTTCAAGTTGCATGAGAAGCTTCGTTCCAGCGTGCTGGAAAAGTGGCAGGCGGCGGTGCGCGAGCGCGAGGGCATCGAGTGGGGTCTGGCGGAAAATCTGGCGATCGGTTCATTGTTGCTCGAAGGCATACCTGTCCGGCTGGCCGGACAGGACACCCGTCGCGGTACGTTCAGCCAGCGGCATACGACCTTTGCCGATACCGTCACGGGCCAGCGCTACGTGCCGCTCAATCATGTGTTGCCGGGACAGGCGCAACTGCAGGTGTGGGACAGCCCGCTTTCGGAATACTCGGCATTGGCATACGAGTACGGCTATTCGCTCGATGCGCCGAACACGCTGGTAATCTGGGAGGCGCAGTTCGGCGATTTCTCCAACTCGGCGCAGGTGATGATCGACCAGTACATCGCATCCGGCGAGTCGAAGTGGCAGCGAGCCAGCGGGTTGGTGATGTTGCTGCCACACGGCTATGAAGGGCAGGGGCCGGAGCATTCCTCCGCGCGGCTGGAGCGCTTCCTGCAACTCTGTGCTGAAGACAATATTCAAGTGTGCAATTGCACGACACCGTCGCAGTACTTTCATTTGCTGCGCCGCCAGATGAAGCGCAACTTCCGCAAGCCGCTGGTCATCATGACGCCTAAGAGTCTTTTGCGGCATCCACATGTTAAGTCGAAAGTTCCTGATTTTGTCTCTGGTGCATTTCAGGAAGTGTTGGATGATCCCAACGCGGATCCGAATCATGTTGGTCGGGTGTTTCTGTGCAGCGGCAAGGTGTATTACGACTTCGTGTGGGATGCCAAGGAGAAAAAGCCGAGGGCGCTGCCGAAGGATGTCGCACTCGTCCGGGTCGAGCAGTTTCATCCTTTCCCGCACGAACAACTCCGCAAGGTGTTGTCGCGCTATAGTCGCGCGCATAAGTGGGTGTGGGTGCAGGAAGAGCCGTTGAACATGGGTGGCTGGTCGTTCGTCGAACCCCGACTGCGTGAGATGAAATACCCAGTGGAGTACGTGGGCCGCGATGCGTCTGCCAGCCCGGCCACAGGTTCCTATCGCATCCACGATCGCGAGCAAAAGGAACTCATTGAAGCCGCCCTGAACGATTTGGTGCCGTATCTCGTGCGGGCCGTGCCTCCGGCCACCGAGAAAACCCGCGAAACCAGCCCTCAACCCGCGAAGTAATACCTGCGGCCGGAGCCACCGATGCCCGTTGAAGTGAAAGTGCCGTCATTCGGAGAATCCATCAGCGAGGGAGTGCTTGCGCGCTGGCTCAAGGCCGACGGCGAGTTGATCCGCAGAGATGAGCCGGTTGCCGAGTTGGAAAGCGAAAAGGCGACCAGCGAGGTCCGCGCTACCGCCTCCGGACGCTTAAAGACGACCGCGCAGGAGGGTCAGACTGTCGCGGTTGGTGCGACCATCGGCACGATTGATGAGTCGGTGAAGGTGCCGGTGGGTGATGCCGCCACCGTTCCGGCCGCGGAGGCCACTGCGGCTAAGCCGACAAGCGGCGACGCGGCACCCGCGCTCTCGCCAGCGGCGCGGGTTCATGCGCAATCGCGCGGCGTTGAATCGGCGCGTGTCACAGGCACCGGACGTGGTGGCCGCATTATCAAGGAAGATCTGGTCGCCACCGGTACGCCGGCAAGCAATGGGACGCACGCTCCGGCGCCGGTAACGCCGTCACCCGCAATCATACCTTCCGGTCCGCGCGAGGTACGTCAGCGGATGTCGCCATTGCGGCAACGGATTGCAGCGCGGTTATTGGAGTCGCAGCAATCGACGGCGTCGTTGACGACATTCAATGAAGCCGACATGACTGCAGTCAATGAGCTACGCGGCAAGTTCAAAGATAAGTTCAAGGAGAAGCACGGCGTTGGCCTCGGGTTCATGTCGTTCTTCGTGAAGGCTGCGGTCGAAGCGCTGCGGGCGTTTCCCGCTGTCAATGCCCGGATCGATGGCTCCGACATTGTCTATCAGAACTTCTATAACGTCGGCGTCGCCGTCAGCACTGAGAAAGGCCTTGTCGTTCCCGTACTCAAGGACGCGGATCGGCTGAGCTTCGCTCAGATTGAAAAGTCGATCGGCGAACTGGCGGTGAAAGTTCGCGACGGCAAAATGGCGGTCGGCGACTTGCAGGGCGGTACGTTCACGATCACCAATGGCGGCATCTTCGGTTCGATGATGTCCACGCCGATCCTGAATCCGCCGCAGACGGGCATCCTGGGCATGCACGCGATTCAGAAGCGAGCCGTGGTCGTTGCCGACCAAATCGTCATTCGCCCGATGATGTATCTCGCCCTGACTTACGATCACCGTTTGATAGATGGCCGTGAGGCCGTCCAGTTTCTCGTGCGCGTGAAGGAATGCGTGGAGAACCCCGAGCGGCTGCTGCTCGAGATTTGAACCTGGCCGCAACTCGCGGCCGCTTTACTGGAGAAAGATCAATGTTACGAAAGATACTGTTCGGCCTGACCGCAATGGCGGCATGTATGGTGGCCGGACCCGCGAATGCGGGAGATTTCGACAAATACGTGCCCGAAGATGCCAAGTTCTTTGCGCACGTCAATGTGCCGAGGATATTCGCCAGCGAAATGGTTCGCAAAGCCGTGCCAATGGCCTTCGACAAGTACAGCGATCAGATCATTGGATTAGTCGGCATGGCCAAGGGCATGAACCCCAATATTCCCGACGTGCCGGAAGACCAGATGAAAGATGGCCTCAAACAACTGGCGGACGCGAAGGTCATCGCCAAAGCGTTTGATGCGGCCGGCAACGTTGTCACGGATATCGTCGTGGCAGGCAGCGTAACTAACGACGAGCCGAATGTGGTCATCATCATCAAGTGCGCGTTCTTCACGGCTGAAGTGGTTGAGCAATTCGCAGGAATGGCTGGCGGTGTGCCGGGCATGCCCGCCAAGATTGAGACAATCAAGAAGGCGAAAGGCACCGTTTATGCGATGGAAGTGCCGCAGGCCCCGCAGAAGATGTATGTGTGCGTGCCTGAAGCCGGCGTTCTCCACATCTGCATGAGTGAAGAAAAGGCGGAGAAAGCATTCGCGGCGGCGTCAAAACCCAGTGCCAAACTCAACGAATTGATTACGAAACGCAACAAAGATGACTTCGTTTTCTTTGCCGGCCTTGGCGGTGACGACGAAGACTACACATCGATGCAGGGCAACTTCAAGCTCGATAAGGACTTCAGCGGCAAGATTTCCAAAGTGTTCAAGGAAGAGTCCAAGGCCAAGGCAGAAGCTGAGAAAATGAACGAGAGCTTCGGCGAAACCATGGATCAGGTCAAAGGCTTGCTCGGCGAAAAAGCCGACGTGCTCAAGCCGCACATGGAGAAATCCAAGGCCACCGTGGAAGGCAAGACCGTCAACGCGATCATGTCGATTCCGGGATCGGTGGTGGAAAAGATGTTGAGCAAAGATTAAGCCTGATGGATATGGCAAGCCCAGCCGTCACAACGGCTGGGCTTTTTTCATTTCAATGGCATATTCGATCACCAGTCCAATGTGCTTTTCGATCTTGTGCGAAAACTGGACCGCCGGTTATGCTGCTTACCGATTTACCCACAGTCGCCAGCCTACTTTGCATTCCGGGGTCGCCATGATGACGCCTATGATGTCGGGGCTTCGCCAGTTCATGCGCATTCCGGGTCGCACCGTCGGCTCATCCCCACGAAAAAAACCGTCAATCAACCTGCAACAGCTTTTCGATATGTGGTGGTACTACAGCATCGAATTGGAACCGGGGCGGATCACCAAGGGAATTTATCCGAACGACTTGCCGATGCTGCCGCGCATCATGTTGCGTCGGTGCCGGTTCCCCGGTCTTGATTGCCTGGACCTTGGCTCCATGGAAGGCCTGATGCCCGCACTGATGACGCGGCAAAGCGCCCGTCGGGTGACGGCGACGGATTTCAACGATCACTGCGCGGCCAAATTAGACGCGGTGAAGCAGCGCTACGACGCGAACTTCGAGTTTCGGCCTGTCGGCTTGCTGTACGACTTGCATCGGGCATTGCCGCAGTCCGGCTATGATCTGATCAATCTGTCGGGTCTGCTGTATCACGTGTTTTCACCGTTGCTGGTCCTGGCCGCGGTGCGCCCCCTGTTGAAACGCGGCGGTTTGATGATCGTCTCCACCAACGTTGTCACCAGCGACGGTCACTTCATGGAATTCAATAATCACGGGCGGCTGCAAGTGGAAGCCAACACGTTCTGGTATCCGTCGGTTCGCCTGTTCGATTACATGCTTCGCTTTATGAAGCTCGCTCCGATCGATTGCGCCTTCATTCCCCACGACACCATCGCCGCTCACTCAATTTCACGTGGAGGCGAATATGTGTTCGACAAACCATCGGGCTACTTGTCAGTGGTTTGCCGGGGCACCGACGACGTGATGGCCGGCAATGATGATGCCTGGATGCGGCAAGCGGCGGCGCGTTCCTGGGAACACCTGCACCTTACGGATTGGCAGCGGGCAGCGCGGCAGCCGGTGTCTTCCATCGGGTATGACCGGCAAAATTGCAGATCCAATCAACCCTGTATCGATTTGTTTGATGCTGTCCGCAACGACAAGCCATACACGAAAATCACCGAACGACGGGATTCGCACGTCCTCTGCCTCGACGATTGTGAATGATCGCTCACTCAATCGTCAGGTAGGTGCGATCCGGCAAGAACTGTGAACGTGTCAAGCGGTAGCGGTCCAGACCCAGGACTTCCTTGAACGCAATCGTCTCGCCGGGGAACTCGCCGCAATTCAGCTCATCCATGGCGATGACCGAGCCGCGGGTCAGGAACGGCCGAATGGCGCTGAGGCATTTTTTGGTCGGCTCATAAAGCTGCATGTCGAAATAAGCCAGGGCGATGATTGTCTCCGGATGGGCGTTGAGGTAGTCGTCAATGGTCTCCGTGACGTCGCCTTTGACGATTTCGTATTTCTTGACGTGACCCATCACGTTTTCGCGCTGATGGTAGTCGAGCACCTCGGCCAGATATTCGTCGTAGTCCTGCGTCGTGGAATACTGTCCCTCGGCAACGAGGCCGCCGTCGCCGTCTTCGGGGCGGATCGAAGAGTATCCTGTGAAGGTATCGAAGCCGACAATGCGGCGGGCATGGTTGTACGGTTCATAGATCGCCCGAAACGATTCGAATAGGGCGAGGTTGGTGCCCCACCACACGCCGAATTCCATGGCGGAACCCGGCACGTTGATGATCTTCTGATACAGCTCATTGATGTACAGCGTTTTCGCGAGGACGGAGCTGCGCATGTACAAGCCAAGATTGACGAGCAACTCGTGCCGCGGCATCGGGCAGCGGGCGAAGAGATCGAGCAGCGTCCGTCGGGCGTCGTCTTGCACGGGAGTCGCGCGGGTTTGCAGCTTGGTCGAGGTGGTGGTCGTCATCGCGAGTTCCTTCCGTTTCACCATTCATCCAGGGTGGCGTAGCCAAAGCCGGTCTGACCGCAGCTATTGCCGTTGTAAAACATGTACACGCGATCGCGGTAGGGCACGACGCCGGCATAGCCGATCATTTGCGCATCCCATCCTTCGGGAGATACGTCGATGCCGACCTTCTGATCCTGCCGCGTCCAATTCTTGCCGTCCTTACTCTCGGCATAACCCAGGCGATAGCCGCGCGAGTAGGTCCGCGACGAGTAGAACATGCGCCAGCGATCGGCGCCTTTGAGGACAAAGGCCCGGCCCAGTGCGTGTTCGTCGGCATCTTTGAAATCAATGGCGATGGCACCCGCGTCGCCCCAGCGGATGCCGTCGGGCGATTCCAGATACTTGATATTGTAAATGGGCAACGGCTTACCGTTGGAGACGGTCCAACTGTCGCCGCCGACGTACCAGAGCTTGAAGACATTCTGATCCTGCAACACAAAACCGGAGGCGCGATTCAGCGTCTCGCGGTCACTACGTTCGAGGATGGGTGTGCGTTGCACTCGCTTAAAGGACTCACCGCCATCTTCGCTAATTGCCAAGCCTTGAAATTGGTAGTAGCGGACCTTCTGCCCCAGTTGAAATCCGACGTAATAAAGGTAGAGCTTGTCGCCGACCGGCACGATGGCCGTCGGCACGACGCCGTTCTCATCGAAGCAACCCGGCTCACCGATATCAAGAACCGGCTTCTGGGAAACCGCGAGAACGCGCCGAGGATCCTCAGCATCAACATCGACATAGCCGACTCGACCGACCGTGTCGGCATCGCAGAAGGCGACATAGAGGCGCAAGCGGCGGCGATCAAGGAAATGCGGGTTTGGTGGAAAGGCGTGCTTCTGTGCCCACGGCAAATGGCCGTCCGGCGCGTAAATCAGGCCACCCTTGGTCCATTTCATGCGCTTGCCTTCATCCTGAGGTCGCGGCCGATTATAACCGGCCGGCGCGGGGCAGCAATGCCGAAATCTCGCGGTCGGAAGCGAATTCAACGCCTTGAAATACCGCATTCTGATGCTGAAATGGGCACCGATCATTTCAACAGCACGTTCAAATCCAACTCGGCTGCGGCACGCCATTGCTCTTCGTTGCCGATGGGCAGCCAAGTCGTTGCCTCCACGGCGTGGAATGGTCCACGCTCGACCAACTGCGACACCACATCCGTAATCTCGTATTCACCGCGCGGCGAGAGCGGCAGCGTCAACGCCAGTGCTTCGCGTGGAAATAAGTAGGCACCGATGTTGGCCATGTGCCTACCTGTGAGATCAGGCTTTTCTACGAGCCGTTCCAGAGTTCCATCATCGCGCAAAAACGTGATGCCAAACTTTTTCGGTTCATCGACCGCATGAACCAACAGCCCCTGCCGCTTGCCGCTTAGCGCGTCAAGGTCACGACCGGCATACAGATCATCCCCATTCAAGACAAACACTTGGTCCGATTTCACCGCATCGCGGCAGGACATGAAGGCATCGCCGGTGCCGCGCGGTGTTTGTTGAAACACGGTGACCCAATCACTGAAGTGCTTCTGTTGTTTCAGATAATCATCAACTTGCTCTTTCAGATAATGCGTGACCACGATGACACGCTCCACCGTCTTTGGCAATGCCGCCAGAGTCCAGTCGAGAATCGGCCGGCCGCGCACAGGCAACAGGGGTTTGGGTGTTGACAGCGTGTGCGGTCGCAGGCGCGTTCCCAGACCTGCAGCGAGAATAATTGCATCCATGGCAGATGGTGTACGGATTCGCGGGTTGGGGCGAAGCGGCGAATTTGGTCAAGTGGAGGGGTTGGGTATGACGAAACAAGATTGGGGCCGATGACGCATCGATCGGTCGCCACATCCCGCACGGACGCGGGTTCGCGCACAGAAGGAGCTGCCATGCGTCGGTTATTTGTCATTCTCGCCGGGCTTGCCATCGTCTCGACCGGGCTGGCCTGCCAACATACGGCCGGCAAATGCGACTGCACGTTGCCATTGCCGCACTGCACGAAATACGGACTTTTCACGCCGGAAATGGCGAACGATACGGTTGCCCCGCGGCCGGAGATGCTGCCACCGTCCGGCCCGTCGAAGATTCCGGCCGGCGTGATGGACATCGGCGATGCGATCAGGGTCAGCCCGTCTGCCGCCTCTTCTTCGGTCGGCGATTGATTCGAGGCGTGGCGGGTCGCGCCGGTTCCGCCGACCATTGCCGGCGTGCCGCGTTCATTGCTGCCAATTCCAGGAAGCGGTTTTGGCTGCGAATCGGTTCTTCGCCTGCCGCCGGAACGAGTCGGCGGTAGGTGCCATCGGATTGCAGTTCACGTGCTTTGACATTGTCGCTCAGTGTTGTGGCCAAAATCTCTTCAATCAACCGAACCTTGAGATCGGGTTGCTCGACCGGCCAGATGCTCTCGACGCGGCGGCTGAGGTTGCGATCCATCCAATCAGCCGAGCCAATATACACTTCCGGCTTGCCAGCATTGCCAAAATAATAGATGCGGCTGTGTTCAAGGAAGCGATCCACGACGGACGTGACGCGAATATTCTCGCTGACGCCGGGGATGCCAGGTCGCAAAGCACAAATGCCGCGACAATTGATATCGATTTTCACTCCGGCCTGACTGGCGCGGTACAGCGCTTGAACAATGGCCGGCTCCAGTAGTCCGTTGATCTTGGCGATGATTTTGCCTTCACGCTTGGCCTCCTGATGGCGTATCTCCTGATCGATCTTCTCGAGCATGAAGGTCTGCATTCGGCTCGGAGCGATGATCAGCTTGCGCCATTCGGGCAACTCGCCGTAGCCGGTGAGGTAATTGAATAAGACCGTGGCATCTTCGCAAATGACAGGATCGCATGTGAAGAAGCCGAGGTCCGTGTAGGTACGCGCGGTCTGTGGATTGTAATTGCCGGTGCCGAGATGCACGTAACGGCGAATACCGTCATCCTCACGCCGGACCACGAGTGCGACTTTGCAGTGTGTCTTGAGGCCGATGAAGCCGAAGACAACGTGAACGCCGACCTTTTCCAATTCGCGTGCCCACTGGATGTTGCGTTCTTCGTCGAGCCGGGCCTTAAGTTCAATGACGGCCGTCACTTGTTTGCCGGCGTCGGCAGCCCGTTGCAACGCACGCACAATCGTCGAATCGCTTGAGGTGCGGTAAAGCGTCTGTTTGATGGCCAGCACGCGATCATCAGTCGCTGCTGTTTCAATGAAGTCGACGACCGGGTTGAAAGACTCATACGGATGATGGATGAGGATGTCGCGCTGACGAATCGCGGCCCACACATTCGGTGCCAGCGTGAATTCCGGCACCGGCTGTGGCGTAAATTGCGGGTCGCGCAGGTGCGGAAACCCTGAAATCGAGTGCAGTTGTATCAATCCCGACACATCCAACAGTCCCGGCGTGGAGTAAACGTCGATCGTATCCAAGTCCAGCATCGAAATGAGAAACTGCTCGATCTCCGGCGGGCCACCCGCTTCGATATCCAGCCGCACCGCCGCCCCGCGCTTGCGCTTCTTGACCTCTTCCTCAATGGCCTTGAGCAAGTCCTCCACTTCTTCGTCGTCGATCTCGTATTCGCTATCGCGGGTCACACGGAAGACGACATCGTTCTGCAACACCATACCTGGGAACAATTCGTCCAGATGCAATCTAATCACGGTTTCCAGCGGCACGAAGACTGGCCGCGGCGTGGTCTCTTTCACGCCTTCCAACGGCAACGGAATAAAGCGCGACAACACCGACGGCACCTGCACGAACGCGACCAACTCCTCATCGGTTTTTGGTCGTCGCAGCAACACGGCCAAGTTCAGCGTCTTATTGGACAAGTGCGGAAACGGATGCCCGGGATCAATCGCCAGCGGCGTCAGCACCGGGTAGATTTCTTTGCGAAACAACTCCCGGATGTAGCGACGCTCGGATTCGGACAGGTCTTTTCGTCGCCGGATGATGATGCCTTCTTTTTCCAGGTCCGGCAACACCACGTCCTTGACCAGCCGATTCTGCTCGGCGACCATCGGCCGAACCATTTGACTGATTCGCTCAATCTGTTCGTTAGGCGGCATCCTGTCTGCACCGGATCCGCGAGCCACGCCGGATATTACCTTTTGCTGCAATCCGCCGACGCGGACCATGAAGAACTCGTCGAGGTTGGCGCTAAAGATGGCCAGGAACTTCAGCCGCTCCAGAAGCGGCACGCCGGGATCCTGCGCTTCTTCCAAGACCCGGCGATTAAACTCCAGCCAACTCAATTCCCGATTGATGTAAAGCGACGGGTCGTCAATTGCGGGCGGCACCAATGTCAATTCCGGCTTAGACGGCATCCAAATGTCTCCAGGTGATTCGTTCTATCTTAGCCCACGAGCCAGCGGCGGCGTGAGAGCAAACACACTTTCCCGCGTCTTCACGAATTCGTGATGTACCGGTAAAACTGGTCGGCCTTGGCTTGCCACGATTCATTGCTAAGTCGCTGCCGGGCGGCGGTTTGCGCGGGCGGAATACCTTCAGTGATTCGCCGGGAAACAGCAGCCGCAAAACTGTCAACGTCGCCCGCGATGTCTAGGCAATCGGCCCATTCACGAATCGCTGGCAGGTCGCGGGCGACGACGGGTTTGCCGGTGGCCAGGTATTCTTTGAGCTTCAGCGGTTGAATGGCACGTGTCACGGGCAAGTCGGCATAAGGCAAAATCAGAACATCGGCGGCTGCGGCAAGACGCGGCAACTCTTCGGGTGGCACTGCAGGTCGAATGACAACACCGGGCAACGAAGCCAAGCGCGGATCGGGGTTGTCTTGCGGGCCGACGAGAATGATCGTACCGTTCTTGTTCGCGCTCAGTCGTATCAAAATGTCCATATCCATCCGACGGTCGATGAGGCCCCAGAACAGCAGCCATGGTCGCGGGTAGTCAAACGGCAGCCCAGCGCTTTCGAGTGGTGCCTTCCAGTAATCCAAGTCCACGCCGTGCGTTAACAACTCGGCTTTCCGGCCGCGTTTGGCGATTCGTTCTCGCAGTGTTTCACTGACAACCACAATGCAATCGGCGTTGTCGATCAAATGAGATTCCATCCGCTCCACAGTTCGATGATCCAGGCCCGGCCACGTGGTAAAATCATCGACGCAGTAATAAACCCAGCGCTTCACCGGCAATCGGCCCATCAAATCGGATACAGTCGGTATCGTCGTCACGGCGATGGGTGGCTCGGCCATCGCGTCAATTATCGGTCGCAGTTTACGGGCCATGAGCCGGCGGTTGAGCGACCGCTCCCAAGGCCAGCCAAAACCCGGCCAGATTAATGGGTTGACGATTTGTAGGTTCGTGGGCAGTGACGCCTGGGGCGCTTGAGGACCGAACCAGTGCACAAACTTCTCGGCACCGCGGCTTATGGTGTACCACTCCAACTTCGGCCGCCGCATACCGATTGTGTTGACCCAGACAGTGGGCGTGCGTGGTAGCAAGC
>JANNLP010000213.1:0-1600 GCA_031396905.1 Gemmataceae bacterium | reverse complement strand
GTCGAAAAAGCTCTCTGTATCTGCATTCGCCACAAATCCGCTGGCCGAACTCCCCAATCTGGCGAAAGCGGCTACTCTGAGTTTAAAACCGCAATCTGGCGAATGCAGCTACGGGGTGTCGGCTTTGACAGTAATCGCCGTGTCGTGTACAAACCAGCCGTCGAAACGCTCATTCGACCTAAATTTTCGAAACGCTGGAACCCTGACCAGGCATGACTTTACGCAAACCGAAAAATTTAGGCTTGACCTCTGGACGTAGAACGTGAGAATGTGAGAACGGGTACCGTCGTGACCATAATGTCCACGTAGGCAGCCCCGTTTGGCATTCCCGGAAAGGATGTTCGATGTACCGGTCCTTCCTCATTGGCCTTACCGCACTTTTATCCAGTCTCACTTTGGCGCTTCCGGCTGCGGCCGGAAATACGCACGCCATCATCGTCGGTGTCGGTCAATTCACCGACGCGCAAATCCAGCCGCGCAAGTTTGCCGAGGCCGATGCCCAGGCACTTTATGACGTGCTGAACAAACCCGAACATCTCGGCGTACCGGCTGACAACATTCGACTCTTCCTCACCAAGGAAGACGATCAGCGTCGCGCCAAACCGGCAACCAAAGACAACATTGTCGCCGCGCTCAAGGATGTGGTGGCGAAGGCGGCCAAGGACGACATGGTCATCGTCGCCATGTTTGGCCGTGGAGCCATGCTTGCGGAACGCACATGCTTTTTCACCGCCGACGCGACTGTGAAGGACCGGGCCAAGAATGCCCTCGCTTCCGCCGACATTCAGCAGGATTTGCACACGCTCAAGGCCGAGAAGCTCGTCGTCTTTCTTGATGTGAATTACAAGGGCGTGGACCCCGGCGAGGAAAAACTGCTCGAGCCGAATCCGCTCGACGTGTTGCGCGCTTTCGTCATGGTCGGAAACGATGACAAGGAAGATAAAGAGGAGTCAACCACACCGCCGGGCCGTGTCGTGTTTCTCGCCAGCGGCAATGTCGCTCCGGCGATTGATCTGGAAGAACATGGCCTGTTCGCGCAGGTGATCCTGGACGGCTTGAAGGGTGCGGCCGATAAGGACGGTTACGAGCCGGACGGCAACGTCACCGTCGATGAGCTTGACACCTATATCGAAGCCAATCTGCTGAATCTGGCACGGAAATACGGCAAGACGAACGAAGAAAAGCTGCAAACGCCATTCGATTGGGGCGGCCGCATCAACAAATTTGTGTTGTCGCGAAATCCGGCCGCGATGCCGAAGGCACAGGCACGATTGGCCAAGTTGCCCGAGTTGAAGCTGCCGCTCGAACGGGCCGCCGAGGGTGAAAAGCTCCTGGCCAAGATGCCCAAGCTGCGAGCCGATCAGGAACTGCGAAAGCTCTACCAACAACTCACCGATGCAACCATCACGTCGGATCGATTTGAGGCAGCCCGAAATGAAAATCTCGCCGGACGCGTCCTCAGCGCTGAAGACGGTCAAGCCTTCGCCAAGAAGACGATGGACGGCCTTTTGATTGTCCACAGCGGCTATTACAAGGAACAGGTTCTTGCGCAAATGACGGCGTGGTCCATCAAAGGCATCTACCGTCGGCTTGATGAAAA
>JANNLP010000195.1:0-10658 GCA_031396905.1 Gemmataceae bacterium | reverse complement strand
AGGCGCTGGGCAGCAGGTTCGGCGGTTCGGCCTTCTACGAAACCGTCGAAAAGGACCTGGCCTTCGGAATCATGCGTTCCCATTTCCACCATGGCTATCCCAAAGGGACGCATTGCTGCGTCCAATGCACGCTAGCCGTGTACCCGACGCTGGAGGCGGGCGCGATCCGATATTTTGACTGTGGCCAACTCGCTCGCGATGTGAGAGGGCTCATCGTGGAGGGTGGGTGGAGGTTTGATAAGCCGCCCAACGCCAAGATGCTGCACTGGGCGCTTCGGAATGAGCTGGAGTGATTTTGAACATCGATAATCGGTAGTCTCTCGATTTGTCTTCTTTGTGTTTTCCTTTGTGTCCTTCGTGTCTTTGTGGTGAGTTCTCAAGGCCAACCACGAAGACACGAAGTGCACGAAGGAAGCACGAAGAAAACCAAACTGAGACACTACACAACAACATGTCACCCCGGGAGCTTGTCATGGCCAGACCCAATTTCATTGAGTTGCCCACTCGCGACCTCGCGGCGAGCCAGGCTTTTTTCGACACTGTATTTGGCATGAAGATGACCAGCTTCGGGCCAACTTATGCATGCACAATGACGGCGGACGTGGACATCGGGCTTCAAGCGGATCAGGCGGAAGTGACCAAGGCCCCGTTACCTGTTGTCGAGGTCACGGATTTAGAGGCGACCCTTGCTGCCGTCAACGCCACGGGTGCCAAAATCACCAGGCCGATCTTCAGTTTCCCCGGCGGCCGGCGCTTCCAATTCCTCGACCCGAGCGGCAATGAACTCGCGGCGATGCAAGCGGATGCAAGCTGACGGCTACGCGTAACTAAACCGGTAGTGAGTGGAACTGCTTACCAAACAAAACGAATCGCCGCTGACCGCGTGAACATGTGAGCGGGCGTCGGCCGCTTGTGCGCATTCATGTCACCAACTACGGCCTGAAAGCGTCATAGAATTGCAATCGCCTTGTTGCGGTATGGTGAACTGTGGCAGAACCAAATTGGAAGGTTAGGCCCGTTATGAAAAACTACATCGTGCCTGTGATTGCTTTGGGTGTTGTCACGGTGTGGGGGATGTTTTCTTATGGGTACCTTGGCGTCGAAGACGGCAGTTCCGGATTGAGCCTGCTCGGCTGGATTCACGCCGCTTATTTCCTTCCCGGTCTTTTCCTCGTTGCCAAGTTGAAAGGCAGCCATTCCAATGCTGACCTGCCGTTGATGGCGGGCATCGGTTGGCTGACGTATTCACTGGTGGCCGTCGGCGCTGCACACGTTGTTAGCATGATCATGGCGAAAAGCAAAAGAGCGATCGAGACGAAAGCGGCGCCGGACCGGTAAGTGGCCGCGATAGTTGATAGCACGCACGGTGAGTACAGGCAAATCGCCATACCTGCCCACCGCGAGCAAAGCGCGGTATGACACTCCTGGGGATAGATCACGCCTCACCGAAATAGGCCCGAGATTGCCGCGGAAGCAATGGAAGTAACTTGACTGGAGTTAATCATGGCTGAGAAGGTTCTTTTCACTGGCAAGACTCACACCACCGGCGGCAAGGAGGGCTACGCGCGAAGTAGCGACGGCGCACTCGATATCAAGCTGCCCGAGCCGCACCCGGCCGCGGAAAAGCTCTTTGCCGCCGCCTGGTCGGCCTGCTATATCGGCGCAATCGAGCTTGCGGCCTCTCGCAAGAAGATCAAGCTGCCGGCCCATCCAGCTGTCGATGCGGAGATCGATCTGGTTCTCGACAATAATGCCTTCTTCTTGAGGGCACGGCTCAACGTCAGTGTGCCGGGCGTCGACCGCGAAATCGCGCAAGAGTTAGTTGAGATGGCCCATGGCATCTGCCCTTACTCCAAGGCGACACACGGCAACATTGAAGTCGAGACAATGGTGGTCTGATCGCGAAAATCGTTCTTGCGTTACTTTACGGCCGTAAAAGGCCCTGTAGTTAACCCGTACCGCGCGCGCCGGTTTGACGAACCGTGGCCTGTCGAAACGGTCGCTGCACCTGACCGGTGCAGGCGTGGTACTGTATGACGGTCTTCAGGTATCATGGCGCGTGGTCAAAACTCATCGGAGCAACCCAAGTGAAAGCGAAGCCACCCGGTCAACTCAAAGACGGCGACCGGTGCAAAGTCATCGGCGGCACACACGAAGGCAAATCCGGCACCGCACGAGACATTAAAACCAGCAAAACAGGGCATGTTACCATCACGGTCGTGCAGCCGAATGGAGAACGATTCAAAACGCTTGCCAAGAATGTTGTGATCCAGAAGTAGATGGCCAAAAAATGAACCCCCACGCCCAGCGTCGCGGCGACTACGGCTTCGACGCACCCTTCGCTCCAATCTTGATGGTCCTCGGCGGCACCCTCATGCTCGCATGGGCGATCACGCAGCTATTGCTCGGCGAGGGCCGGCTGGTGTTGGTGAGGGCGACCGCACTGGGAATAGGTGCCGTCTGGCTGTTTCTCAACGCGGGCACCTTTATCTACACCACCCGCGCGGGCAAGTTCGCGGTCTGGGCCGAATTGCTTGATGGACTCAACCTCCAAGGAGACGAGCGGCTACTCGACATCGGCTGCGGCCGCGGCGCGGTGCTGCTGATGGCGGCCCAGCGTCTGCCTCGCGGGCGGGCCGTCGGCGTCGATCTCTGGAGCACTAAGGATCAATCGGGTAACGCCGAGCAGGTCACACGCCAAAACGCGGCCCTCGAGGGCGTGGCTGAGCGGGTCGAGTTACACACCGCCGACATGCGGCAGTTGCCCTTTGACGACGGGTCATTCGACGTGGTGGTCAGCTCGCTGGCGATTCACAACATATGGGGCGCTGGCGAACGCGGGCGGGCGCTGCGCGAAGCGGCCCGGGTGCTCAAGAAGGGCGGCAAGCTGGTGATTGCCGACGTTCGTTACACGCGCGTGTACGCCAGCGAACTTGAGGCCTGCGGGCTGAAGATCACCGATCGTCGATCGCTCGGCGTTCGCTTCTGGTACGCCTTCGGCCCCTGGGCGGCGACCCGCCTCGTGGCCGCGATCAAGCCGTAGTTGATTCGAAGAGACCGCGTGGTTGCAAGTGCGAGGGGGCGCAGCCGCTCAACCCATGATGAGCAGTCCGGTGGCCACGACGATGAGGGGAATGAGGAACATGAAAGGAATACTCGGTGTGTCATACCCGAGTTCCGACGACTGCAAGACGATTCCTGATAGGATACGGCTGAGCGATACTGACGTATTGGCTCGGCATTTGGCGGGCCAAGCAAGGTACCAAACATGACGACGATCGATGCGATCTATGAGAATGGCGTGTTCAGGCCTCTTGTCCCGGTGTCGATTCCCGATCGGCAAAAAGTTGGCCTCACCATCCACGAATCGACCGATGATCCGCTGGCGGACTTGGTCGACGAGAATGCGTACGCGAGTCTGCCGGATTATGGAGGCGAAATCCCCTCGATCGAGAAAGTGCGTCAAGCGTTGTCCGGCATCCAAGGGAATATGTCCGACGCAGTGATCGCCGAGCGGGAAGAGCGGTTTTGAAATGCCCGCCTACTTCCACGATACCAGTTCCCTCGTGAAACACTACCACGCGGAGAAAGGCTCCAAAATCGTCGATCAGTTATTGTTGACAACGAGTTTCCGCCAAATTTTCTCTCGAGTCTCATTGGTTGAGACTGTCTCCGCCTTCGCGGGCAAAGTGCGCTCACAGTCAATTACCGAGGACCAGTATCGCCTTTTGACGGTTCGCTTCAGGACGGATTTGAAAAGCAAAAAGTACGAGGTCATTCGAGTACTCAATCGCCACTACGATGCGGCACAAGATTTGATTCGCCGGCATGGAGTTGCTCATCGTTTGAAAACACTCGATGCGATTCAATTGGGTGTGGCCCTTGAAGTCCACCAAAAACAGCCTCTCGGTGGGTTTGTTTGTACCGATCAAGTTTTGTGCGACGTGGCACGATTGGAGGGGCTGCCGGTGATCAATCCCGAATCAACGTTGACGCCATAATGTGTTGGCGTCGTTACTGCCGCGGCCCCACCGGATAAATCTTCTCGCGCATGCGGTCGTAGTAGACTTTGCCGCCGATGACGGCTTTTTCCACGTAGGTGCGGTAATCGAGCGGGTTGCCGTCGAGGATGAGCAGGTCGGCGTCTTTGCCTTCTTCGATGCTGCCGATGCGGTCGGCAAGGCCCATCATGCGGGCGGGGACGATAGTCAACGCTTCGAGTGCGGTCGCTTCGCTGCAGCCGCCGCGAACAGCGAACGCGGCTTCCAGCGCGATGCTGGTGAGATCGCGGCCGGGCAAACCATCGAGGCTGACCGAGTTGCCGAGCGGGGCCACGGTGAACGGCACGCCAGCTTTTTCAAGGAACGATGATGTTTCGATGCTGCTGCCGGTGGTGTCGTCTCGGCCGGGTTGCGGGCGGCGACGACTGCGTGGCGTCAGAACGGTTTGTACTTTAGCCGAACCAAGTTCACCGGCCATCAACCAGGCTTCGTGGACGCCGTCCAAGATCAGGTTGTAGTCCAGTTCTTTGGCAAGCGCGATGGCGTCGCGCATCTGTTCGGCGGAGTAAGCCTCGGTGCGAAGCGGGATTTCTTTTTTGACGAGTTTGAGCACTTCTTCCGTCACGTTGCCGCGGCGGCCGCCAGCACCCGGAGTGGCGGCAGGCGCTGTATCTTCGCCGGACACATCGGCCGCGGCTTTGTCTTTGACGGCCTGCTTGGCGCGTTTAATGGTTTCACGCCATTGATGGCGGTTCATGGCACCGGCAAAGGAGCCGGCCGACATGTGACAGAACGGCGATTCCTTGACCAACATGTTCGACATGTCGCCGAAGGTCATCTTCACCACAGCGCTACGGCGGGCATTGCGATCGGTCGGCACCGTCGGGCCGATGGGTTGCGTATCAATGATAGCCATGCCGCAGCAGGGACAAACGCGCGTGTCGTCTTCGAGCAACTCGGGCGGGAGCGGGAATGGCGGATCGTCTTCACCCTCAGCCCGGCCGAAGCGGCCACCACCGCCGCTGGCCACTTCCACGTTGGCGGTGGTGATGCCGTTGGCGAGACAGAACTGAATGTTGCGATCGAAAGGGTTCAGCGAGTCGGCAATTCGGCTCTGTGGAGTCGCACCGCCGCCACCTGGTGTAGGTGGGCCGCCGCCACCCGCACCACCAACCGCGGCGACTGCGACACCGGTTGCGTTTACGCTGACGAAGCCCGGCGTGATGACCTTGCCCGTGGCGTCGATGCGAATCGCGCCCTCGGGAATTGTCACATCCTGGCCGACCTTGAGAATCTTGCCGTCTTGAATCAGCACGACGCCGTTGCGAATGACGCCCTTGGTGACCGTGTATATGTCGGCCCCGACGATGGCCGTGATGGGCTTCTTCACTTCTTTGGGCGCTTCCGCCTTCTTGGCCTCTTTCGGCGCTTCCGCCTTCTTTTCTTCCTTCGGCGCATCGGCCTTCTTGGCTTCTTGCGCGAAGGCCACGAAGCCGAGGCCAAGAATGAAGGTCGTGAACAGCTTAGTCATTCGCATGGGTCGTCCTCCCATCAACGATTGTCAGGCGTAAGCGACTTGCCGGGTCGAGCGGGTCGCCAGTGTAGAGCAATAGATCGGCCATCTTGCCGGCTTCGATGGAGCCGTGCGTCGCTTCGATCCCCAGTATTGTAGCCGGCTGTTTGGACAAGGCCGCCAGTGCGACCTGCCGCGGCAGTCCGGACTTCACCAGCATGGCCACGGGAAACAGCGGAAACTCCTGCTGAACGAGGCTGTTGTCGATATCCGCCGTGGCTTGCGGCCGCGACGTGAGACTGAAGCCAAAAGCAATGCCCGCTTCGTGCAGCATCCGGGCCGGCGCGAACCGATCGCGTGTATTCGGCAACATTTCCAGATTGGGATGCACCACACAGCGGACGTTCTTACCCTTCAGCGATTCAATGGCATCGGCAAAGGCAACGCCGGAGGCCATGATCGTGAGTTTGACATTCTTGTAAGGTTCGACGGCCCGTACCAAATGGGCGATGGCCGCCGAGTTGGCGGCACTCACGATCAGAGGTGCCTTGCCGTCGTGGACATCGAGCCACATTTGGCCGCCGGCCTGCCCGGCCATGACCTTGGCCATCGTCGCACTGTTGCTGCCGCGTTTGGCTTGCTCTAATTTGGTGCGAATCTGATCGAGGCTATCGGATTGATTGGTGATGCTGGCGAAAGCGATGCCATCGGCGCGGTCCATCATATGGTCCGGGTCGGCGGGATTGACGCGAATCATGGCCGATTGACCGTTGCCGGACGCGACCAGGTTGAGTCGTGTGAAACCAACGCGCGGCAATGGCTTGTAGCCGGCGTCGTATGGGTAAAAGTTGTCCGCAACTCGAGTGAAGGTATTTGGCCGGCCGCCTACGCCGCCGGGCACAGTCACTGTGCGCCCGCCAATGACAATGGTTCGCGGAGCGGCATCGGCCGTGGCGGCGGCGACGTTGACTTCAAAAAACGGGTCGATGATGCCGGGCATGATCGTACCGCCAGCGGCGTCGATCACCTTGGCATCGTCAGGAATAGCGACATCCTTGCCGACGGCTTCGATCTTGCCATTGCGGATGACAACGGTGGCTTTTTCAATGCGACCCGCTGCCGCCATCGTCTCGATGTTGGCATTGCGCAAGGCGATCACGGGATCGGCGGCGAAAGCCGATGTGGCCAACATGAGTATCGCGATCAAGTTTCGCATCATTCGCGGGTGTCCGTAATCGTAGGGCGGGTCGAGTATTCGAGACCCACCATTGCCGCAATTGCCACCGTTCTTCGGCAAGTCCAATTGGTGGGTCTCGAGTACTCGACCCACCCTACCAGCGACTGACATTTTCTAGAATCGTCGCTTGTCTTTCTTGATGTCGTACGCCACGGCACCATCGACCAGAACCTGCACCACATAATGACGCGGGTCCAGGATGGAGCCGGTGCCGATGACGATGTCGGCGTCTTTGCCGACTTCGAGCGAGCCGACGCGGTTGTCGATCATCAGCGCTTTGGCCGGCTCGATTGTCAGGCCGCGATATGCCGCCTCATCGTTCCAACCGAGGCGCACGGCCATCGTGGCCTGAAACGAAAGCTCTTCCTGCGGGATGACCGGGGCATCGGTATTCACGCCGAGTGCCGTGATACCCTTCTCGGCAAAGCCGGCGACTTGTCCCTTGATCTGACCGACGGCGGTGTCGTAACGGAAGCCGCGCGGGCCCGCCATCACGGGAATCTTGCGCTTGATGATCTCCTCCGAAATCACGTTGCTATCGAAACAGCCGTGATCGATGACCACTTTGAGGTTCATTTCATCATGGAGAATACGCAATGTGCTCATCACGACCTGATAGCCCTGCGTATGGACCACGACGGGAATCTCACGGCGGAACAGCGGCTTGAAATAGTCGAGCCGCAGGTCGGTGCTCGGCTTCTCCTTGCGGCGGCCGGCCTCGTATTCGTCCCAGTCGCGGGTGTAACCCAAGCCTTCCCGGAGTTGATCGCGGATGACGTAGTTCATGCCCATGCGGCCAGAGCCGACTTCACCGCCGCGCCGCTCCGGGTTGCCCGCTTGGGCGATTTTCAACACCCCGGGGAAACGAATCAGCACGTCTTCGACTTTGCCGGGGCCTGTTTTCATCAGCGCTCCCCAGCCACCCATATTGGTGCCGGAACCGGGGATGAACGTGATGGTTGTCACGCCGCCGGCAACCGCGTTCTTGAGTTGATCGTTATTGGGGCGGATGACATCAAGGACACGAAGCTCGGGATTGGTCTGATAGACCATCTCGTTGATATCACCGAGGCCGCCGACGTGGCTGTGCGCGTCAACGAGGCCAGGCATGGCGAACTTGTCGGCATGGTCGATTTCGGTGTAACCCGCCGGCACAGTAATCTTCGCGCGCGGACCAATTGCTTGAATCTTGCCATCGGCGACGAGGATGGTTGCATTGACGATGGGTTCGCCGGCGCAGGTGATCGCCTTGGCGACGTGCAGAGCCAGCTTGGGCTTGTCGGCTGCGCAGGATGCATCCGCGATCAATAATGACGTTATCACTATGGCTAAATATCTCAACATGCAATCATTCCCCTTCTCGGTATGCCCACTGCCCGTCAATCATCACGGCCAGCACGCGCGTCGATGCTTCGAAGGGCATGCCTGATAACACAACAAGGTCAGCATCCTTGCCCACGGCCAATGTACCGACAGTGTCCAAGCCGAGGAACTGCGCCGGGGCGGCGGTCAGGCCACGCAGCGCTTCATCGCTGCCTAGTCCATGTCGCACGGCGAAGCCGACGGCGTTAGGCAGGTGCCTGGCGCCGCTTGTCGCTAGCGATTGATAACCGACCGGGACGCTCCGCATGGCAAGCGCCAACGGCAGGTTCACTTCATTGCGATCTACCGTTCGCACCAATTCCGGGCCGGCAATCGCTGCGACGTTCTTTTCGGCAAGCAGATCAGCGACGCGATAGGCATCGTCGGCACCGATGAGGATCGTACGCAATTTGAATTCATCGCGGCAAATGGTGATGGCCAGCCGTATGGCATCTTCGCGCCTGGCCTCGACAAGTGCGGGAATCTTGCCGGCGAACAAGGCCCGGTATGGCTCCAGCGCGTCGTTGGCCTGCGGTCGGGTTGGGGCCTTTGGTTCTTCGGGCTTCTCCTCGTCGTCCTTCTTCTCTTCCTTCTTGGCATCCTTCTTTTCGTCTTTCTTTTCGTCCTTCTTAGCCGCGGCTTTCTTCTCGTAATCTTTGAGCTTGACGTCGTATTCCTTCTTCTCGCGCTCGTACTCAGGCAATTCGGCTTCGTATTTGGTCCAACTGTCGCAGTATGTCTTGGCGGCTTTCAGGGTGTCACGGAACGAAGCACCCGCTTGTGTGAGGTTGCCGCGAATGGCGAAACGCAGGGCCACGGGATCCTTGACAGGCCGGAGTTTTTCGCCGAGTTTGAACGCCAGCACCGGCGATGGTGCGGGGGCGGACAATAACACGGTGGTTACACCGCCCTGGCGTGCGGCGGCTGCGCCCGGCTCACTGGAAACAAGTCGTGCACCCAGCTTCGTATTGAGGCCGATGTTGGAATTGAGCGGGCCACCAAGACCGAGGCCGTTGCCGAGGTCAAGGAAACCGGGGACGATCACCGCACCGGCAAAGCGTTTCTCTTCAGCATCCGGTGGCGTGGACACATCCCGGCCAACAGCGCGAATCGTTCGCCCCTCGACCAGGATTGAACCATTTAAGATGGTGTCGCCGTTCCCAGTAATTAGCCGGGCACCGCGAATCACTTTGCTGCGATTGGCCGCAGCAGCATCGTATGCGACCTGACCATCGACGTAAACGCTGCGAACGCGGGTATGCAAGCCGAACGGTTCGCCGCTGAGGACGACGAAGTCGGCATCTTTGCCGGTGACCAGCGTTCCGACACGACCGCCGACGCCCAATAGTTCCGCGGCCTCGGCGGTGAGCATCTTGAGCACATCGGCTGAATTATTGTGCGTGGCGAACAGGCCGCCGAGATAGAGCATCTCCTTCAGATCGGCGTCCAGCATCGGCTTGATGGCCACGCGCATGCCAGCGGCGCGGATGTCGCGGGCGGTTTCCGCAGGTGAGCTTGGTGTGTCTTCGTTGCGTTTTGCTGTCGGGCGATTGTCGCGTGCCGGAGCCGGCGCTGGATTTCGTCGCCGATTCCGACCCGCGGGCGCGGTTGTTGAACTTGCATCGTCGCTTGGGGTCACGTCTGCTATCATTCCGGGCCGCATGCCGGGGTTGATGATCACGCCATCGACTGTTTGTTTCCACGACTCCATTTGCTCCGGCGTGGCGGCAGGTGGATCCACAAGTACCAGCCGCAGCTTGAACTCATCGGCGAGCGCCATGGCCGCGCTGACTTCGGCGAGGTTGGTCGCGACCACGCGAAGTGGCTTCCTGGCTGTACCGGCATCCACCATGCTTCTGATAAGTCCATCGCTTACGTTTTGATCACCGCGGGCGGCCTGAAATGCTGCACGCAAGCCGGCCATCACGTTCGGCAGCCCGCCACCAAGCTGTGGCCGCGTCGGCAACAATGGGCGGTCCACTGATACAGCGCCGACCGGTGGCTCATAAATGCGCGGCGGGTTCTTGATCGCATCGCCAAGGACCAAACGCAAACTCTCTTCCTCGCGTAATGTTCGGCGAACCAAATCATCGCCGAAGAGCTTGACGACTGAGCCCTGGCCGGGAAGTAGTCGTTTACCGCCGGGAGAGAGTTGCACCGTCGTCACGCCACCGGCCAGAGCCAACGAGTAATCACCAAATGGATCGAAGCCGTCTATCGCGCGGTAATGCGGAGTGAGGGCCAGAAGGTCGTCTTTGCCCCGGTCGGCCAATGTCGTTTCAGCAACAACCAAGCCGGGAATAATCGTGACATCGCCGAGGTCGTGCATCACGGCGTCGTTGGGAATCTTCACATCGGCGCGTTTACCGGCGGCGACCACTTTGCCATCGCGCACAATCAGCACCGCGTCAACAATCGCGGGGCCGTTACCGGGCCACAAGCGTGCGGCGCGATACGCGTGCGTCTCCGCGGCGGCTGCGGGCAGGGCGAAGAGTACTAATATCGCGATAGACCGATATATCATGTCACTTGTCCACAGGCTTCA
>JANNLP010000598.1:0-4239 GCA_031396905.1 Gemmataceae bacterium | reverse complement strand
GACCGTGCCACAGCGCGGACCGCAAGGGCGGCACGGTCGCGAGACCGTGCCACAGCGCGGACTGCCACCGCGCGCCAATGCTGAAGCCCGTGAGGATTTTTTTGTTACTGGGCTTGCCTCGTTCGATTTGTAGTGTACACTTGTTTATATCGGCCTCCGGAGCCGATGATTGACGCAAGTGGCGGGCTTGGATCCAGTCCGTTCATCGGCGTCATGACAGAGAGGTCCGTGGATCGAGTTGATTTTACAGCTGGAAGACCAACGCCGGAATCGGTTTTCCATCTGTAAAGTCAACGAAATCCCCGGATGAGTTGGTGTGCTGTTGAAAGGCGATGCCGCGGGACAAAACGGTCCGGCGTATCTGTCGCTTAAACGAACTCACCACCCACCCCCTCGCCATCAGCGACACATGAGCTGACTCAACTGATTCGGCTCAACATAAATACTCCACACGCGCCCACCTCGAGTGTGGTAACCAGGTCGGCCGCTGCGGTCGTAGCGAGCATGACCATACATCCCCAAGTGCCCGCGGCATTCGCCTTTCCAGCGCGTGGGAGTGCGCGCGGGTGGATATCGGGGGCGAGGGAGTTAGTTGTGCAGGATCGAGGATCGAGGGTCTGTGGATTGGGACCGGCGGGCTGGTGGCTATCGCCAGCGAGAGTGTTCTTTGACAACTGAATCAGATGGGCAAAGGCCACCATCGTGCCGTGGGCCGGGCCTCGGGGTGTTTCGACATTGTGTTCATTCACAATGACACCATGCAAACAAAACAACTCCGGGGCACCGAATCAAAGTCGGTGGCCCCGGGGTTTTGGTTTTCGTTAGTATCGTGGTTGCTTAGTAGCGACGATCGCCACCACCGCCGCCGCCGCGTCGGGCACCGCCGCCACCGTAGCCACCACCGCCGCCGCGTGAGCCGGCGCCAACGCCGCACTCATTTCCTGTTCGAGATTGCTGACCGAACCCAAAGCGATCGGCGTGGCGAAGACCGTCTCGACGAACTCTTCGATGCCGCGCTTGCCGGCATGCAGGAAGCCGCTCATTTACGACATGACCGCCCCCAGCCGCGGGCCAAACACATGGGCGCGGACGGCCGCAGGAAACTCGGCCCAGGTCACTTCGCCACAACGGGGACACCGGCGGCCATGGGCTTGATGCTCCGTCACGTCCACCAACCGTGGCGGCAACTCGACGACTTGATGCCAACGCGGCTCGGCCACGTCCGCGCCCGGCAAGGCGTGCCGACAGCCTTCACACGTCGACGGATAGTAATGGTGAATCGGTTGCGTGTTTCGTTCGAGTGGCAGTCGCTGTCGCAGATGCGGCGGATGGCCCGGCTGGCGACCGGTTCGTTTTTTCACCACCGGCGGCGACGCGTCCGGCGGATTGGCCGACGGCGGCAGCGACGAATTCGACGCATTCACGCCCGGCCGCGTTTCCAATTCCCGACACTTCGTTTCCAGTTGGCGGTATTGCGCCTGCAGAACCTGATACTTGGTTTCGAGCTCGCGATATTCCGCTTCACGCCGACGGTCCCGTTCCAGCAACTCCGCCACGACTTGCTCCAGATAAGCAATCCGTGCATCCCGCTCCCGACATCCCTGGCAACCCGGCTCCATCATGCCCGAAATCTAACCCATCGCCCCAATGACTACTAGCCCGCTCCGAAGGGGGGTGAACGGCTACGAGTTCATTCCCTTCCGTTTCTTGGTATAACAGCATATGTGGCTTAATTTGCCGCGTGAATCATCGAGGAGTGGTTTCATGAATCGTCGAGCTGCCATCGTCACATTGGCTCTGTCGTGTCTGTTTATCGTCGGGTGTCCAAAAGTGGACAAACGAATCAACCAGGCCAACTTCGCCAAGATCAAACCAGGCATGACGTGGAATGAGGTCGTCGAAATCCTCGGGGAAAATTGCACCGAAGTGACGGGCACCACCGGCTTGGGCAGTTCGGCGGGAGCCGTCGGCGTGGTCGGCGGCCTGGATTCGGGGCCTAGCACTCCGGCACTCAAAGAATATCGCTGGGGTAGTGACTACACCAATATCACCATCACCTTCAACCGGGCCGACAAGGTACAAGATGGCAAAGACACCATCACATCGAAAGGACTGAAGTAGTTGGTCTTGGTATTCTTTGTGTTTTCCTTCGTGCCCTTCGTGTCTTTGTGGTTAATCTTAAGACCAACCACAAAGACACGAAGGACACAAAGACCGGAAAAAGAAGAACGTCGAACTTACCATGATCCGCATTCCCGCACTTCGACTTGGTAAGCCATACGAAAGCCTGCAAAAGACGGAGCTGGTTCACCATGCCACGGGTGAACCGGTAGCCGAAGTGAGCCAGGTCACCGGCAGCATGATTGCCCGCGACCTGTCGCGTGGACCGGCCGCCCGGCGCGAGTTGGCCTCGATACCGATGCGCGATTTGATCGCCATGTACAAGAAAGCCGGCCAGCATTTTCTTGCCGATACATTGCCCTGCGGCGATACGTCACAATCGTTTGATGACTATTTGAATTGTCTTTCCGCCACCACAGGCTCACCGCTGGTGTTTTGTCGGCGCAATGCCGAAAAGGTCGGGTACGTCTTATCGCACATCGACGAAGTCTTAACGGGTTTGACGCGTGGTCTTGATCTCAGCGTTCTCGATCAAGGCTACGGTAAGCAAGATGGTCGCACGATCAGTTTCTTTCCCGTGGCTGACTTCTTCGGTGCGATACTGCCATCGAATTCGCCGGGTGTGCATTCGCTGTGGGCACCGGCGGTCGCGCTCAAGTCGCCGGTGATTGTTAAACCCGGCCGCGAAGAACCGTGGACGCCGTTCCGTGTGTTGCAAGCATTGATCAAAGCCGGCGTGCCTGCATCGGTACTTGGTTTTTATCCCACCGATCATGCCGGCTCGGGTGACATCCTGCGCCTGTGTGGCCGCAGCATGTTGTTTGGCGATAGCGGCACCACGGATCCATATAAGAATGACCCGCGCGTCGAGATTCACGGTCCAGGCTTTAGTAAGGTCTTGATCGGCGACGATCAGGCCGACCGTTGGCAAGATCATCTTGACGTTATGGTCGAGTGCATCGCGGCCAATGGCGGACGCAGTTGCATCAATGCCTCGGCCGTGTGGACACCGCGACATGGCCGCGCCATTGCCGAAGCGCTGGCCGAACCGCTTGCAAAGGTCGCCGCGCGACCCTGGGACGATCCGAAAGCCGAATTGGCCGCGTTTGCCAACACAAAAGTCGCCGAGGCGATCAACGGTATGGTGGATACCGCGCTCAAAACACCCGGTGCAGTCGATGTCACCGAACAACATCGCGGCAGTCCCCGGCTCGTGCAAATCGGTCGTTGCGCATGGCTGCTGCCGACGATTGTATATTGTGACACTTGGGAGCATCCGCTGGCGAACAAGGAGTTTCTGTTCCCGTTTGCCAGCGTAATCGAGTGCCCCCAGGAACAGATGCCTGCGGCGATCGGCCCGTCGCTTGCGGTGATGGCCCTCACGGAAGACCCGACCTTTGCCCGTGCCCTGCTCGATTGCCCACATGTGGAGCGCCTCAACTTGGGGCCGATCCCCACGACCCGCCTGACCTGGGACCAGCCGCATGAAGGCAACCTCTTCACCCACCTCTGGCGTCAGCGAGCCTTCCAACGTGCCGGCGGCATTTGACTTTTCCCCGCTCAACCGCGTGGTCTTCGGCCCCGGTACGCTGGAGCAACTCGGCGCACTGGCTCGGGAACTCGGCGGAAAGCAAGTCTTGTTGGTGACTGATCCAGGCTTGGAGAAAGCCGGCCATTCACAACGTGCTGCTGAGTATCTGCGAAACGTAAACCTCTCGGTGGCCGTGTTCGACGGCGTGGAAGAAAACCCGACGACACGCCATGTCGATGCCGGTGTGAAAGCCGCGCGCGATCATCGTGCCGACTTCATTGTCGCCGTCGGCGGCGGCAGCGCCATGGATGTAGCCAAAGGCATCAACTTCCTGTTCACCAACGGCGGCGCGATGGCCGACTATCGCGGCATCGGCAAAGCAACCAAGCCGATGCTGCCTTCCATCGGCGTGCCGACTACCGCGGGCACCGGCAGCGAAGCGCAATCGTTTGCTTTGATCGCGGATGAAACCACCCACGTGAAAATGGCCTGCGGCGACCGCAAAGCCGCCTTCCGCGTCGCGCTGCTCGATCCCGAATTAACGCTGACACAACCCGCGATGGTCACCGCCGTCACCGGCATCGACT
>JANNLP010000128.1:0-19479 GCA_031396905.1 Gemmataceae bacterium | reverse complement strand
TCGGGCGGAAACCTTGGCAACGGCGCGGTTTCGCGCCTCATTTCACAAATCTATTTGCCAAACGCCATCGTTTCAGAGAAGATAACCCCAACGCCATTATTTAGTTGTCGCACTGAGAGGTATTCGCACATGGGGTTATTTCGTTCCGATCGTCGCTGGTGGCAGATGCCCGCGCGACGACGCCGATTGCAGCGCTCGATATGCCCGCAAGTAGCGACACTCGATGATCGCATCGTACCGACGACCGGAATTCCCCGACTCGTTGCCGACATCGCTCAGTTTGGTGTCCCGTCGGCACCCCGTTATCTGACCGAAGTTAACGGTACGCTCTTTTTCGCGGCGAACGACGGCACGTCCGGCATCGAGCTGTGGAAGGCCAACGGCAAAACGGCGACACGCGTCGCGGATATTCTGCCAGGGACGAACGGAAGTAATCCGCGTGGGCTGGTCAACGTCGGTGGCACACTCTTTTTCCAAGCCAACGATGGCGCCAGCGGAACCGAACTATGGAAGAGCAATGGCACGGCGGCCGGCACAGTACGCGTCGCGGACATCGTGGTGGGAAATGTCGGCTCGGCTCCGACCAACTTGATTAACGTTAACGGGACGCTCTTCTTCCAGGCCGACGACGGCACCAGCGGCTACGAACTCTGGAAATCCAATGGTACGACTGCGACGCGCGTCGCTGACATTAACATGGGCCTTGCCTCGTCCGTCGCCGCGCCAATGTTTAATCACCTTGGCACGCTGTATTTCGCAGCCGACGATGGCACGACCGGTGAAGAACTTTGGAAATCCGACGGCACAACTACGACGCGGGTCGCTGACATTAATCTGGGCACGGGTTCGTCGTCGCCTGGCAAGTTCGCCACGGCCGGCAGCACCCTTTTTTATGCCGCCAACGACGGAGCCAGCGGCGTCGAATTGTGGAAATCAAATGGCACGACCGCGACGCGCATCGGTGACATCAATCCGGGACCTGGCAGTTCCTCGCCAGCCGAATTGGTCAACCTGAATGGGATCGTGTATTTTCGAGCCAGCGAGGGCTTGGGCAATCAGTTATGGAGCGCGACTGACACGGCGGTGGCTGTAGTATCCAACATCAACAACGGCTTGAACCCAACCGGTATTTTCAACGCCAACGGCATCTTGTTTTTTCGTGGCACCGACGATACGGCCGGTTCGGAGTTGTGGCGGTCAAACGGGACGACGAGTGGTACTGTCCGAGTTTCCGACCTTGTCACGGGCACGGGTTCGAGTTCGCCGTCCAAGTTCACGGAAGTCAATGGGGCCGTCTTCTTTACCGCATTGGATCCAGTGGCGGGCCAGGAACTTTTCCGCGTCGTGGGCCTCGGCACGCCGACACAGGTGATTGACTTGTTTCCCGGACTGAGCGGTTCTTTGCCGAATCGATTGATCAACGTCGGCGGCAGCTTGTTCTTCACGGCCGCCGAATTGGTGGGCGGCGAAGAGTTGTGGACGACCAACGGTACAGTGCCGGGCACCTCCCGGGTCCGCGACATCAATCCGACGACGGGCAGTTCACAGATCAACGAAGCCGCGGCCGTCGGCAGCACACTTTTCTTTTCCGCGGTCAATTCGACTCACGGGTCGGCGTTGTGGAAGAGTGATGGTGCGGCAACTTCACTGGTGGCCGACATCAACCCAGGATTCATCGGCGGCCATGCCCGCTTCCCGACCAATGTCAGCGGCACACTTTACTTCACGGCCAACGATGGCAGCGCGGGCTATGAGTTGTGGAAGAGCAACGGCACCGCTGCGACCACAGTGATGGTGAAAGATATCCTGGTGGGATCGCAATCCTCAGCTCCGATGCACTTGACCAACGTTAACGGCACGCTCTACTTCGCGGCATTTGATTCAACGGGTTTCGAGCTTTGGAAAAGCGATGGCACGCCGGGTGGCACCGTTCCAGTTGCGGACATTATGCCGGGTCCCGGAAACTCTTATCCGACCCACTTGCTGAATCTCGGCGGCACCCTCTATTTCACGGCCAACGATGGCAGCGGCGTGGAGTTGTTTAAGTCCGATGGCCTTACTGCCACTCGCGTCGCCGACATCAATCCCGGTGCAGGCTCCAGCAATCCCGATCAGTTAACGAATCTCAATGGCCAGCTATATTTCTCGGCGTTTGATCCCGTTGCCGGCGTTGAACTTTGGCAAAGCAATGGCATCACTACGACACGTGTGACCAACATCAACCCCGGGCCGGCCAACGCCAATCCGACCAGCCTTGCCGCATTGGGTACCACGCTCTACTTCGCCGCCAACGACGGCGCGACCGGTGTCGAGTTGTGGAAATGGAACGGAACGACCGTAACCCCCGTGGCCGACATTAATGTGGGCAAGGGCGACTCAAGTCCCGATGACCTGACGGTTTCGGGTTTACTTGTGTTTTTCGCCGCCAATGACGGCACCAACGGCACTGAATTGTGGAAGACTGACGGAACGACGACCGCACGAGTCGCGGATATCAATCTTGGAGTGGGATCGTCAAGCCCCGCGCGCTTAATTGATTGCGCCGGTATCTTGCTCTTCACCGCCAATGACGGCGGCAGTGGGGTCGAACTGTGGTCCTCCACGGGTGCCACGGCCACGCGCGTGGCCGACATCGCGCCGGGGTCTGGTTCGTCGGACCCTGATTTGCAGACTATCGTCGGAAGCACCGTGTTCTTCACAGCAGAGGATGCCGTTCATGGTCGTGAGTTGTGGAATCTCGCGCCGGCAATTACGCCAGTAGTGACCAGCATCAAGACTTCGCCCGGCCCGGTCAGCGATTTGCTTGTCGGGCCTTCGTCATTCCAAATCATCGTCACTTACAACACTTCGATGGATGCGACCGTCACGCCGACTATTACATTCCCGGTGGAGAACCCTTCGTCCACGCTCACCGCCGCGGGTGGTTCGTGGATCGCGCTTGATACCTATGTGGCCCGATACACGGTAACGGATCTCAGCGTGGACTTGCCTGATATTGACGTACGCGCTGCTGGTGGCAAGAGCCTGGGTGGACTCACACCGGCGACGTCCACGCAACTCGATGTTTTTCGCATTGACACGAGTAACCCGACCGTTGTTTCCTTCGTGCGCTCCAGCGCGACCCCAACATCCAATGACCTCGTCAGTTGGAGCCTGGTCTTTAGCGAACCGATTGCCGGCTTGAATACCAGCCATTTCGGCGTTGTGGCGACGGGGCTGGTGGGTGCCTACGTGACATCCGTCGCCGGCTCGAGCAGCAACTATACCGTGACGGCGTTCGCAGGGGCCGGGGCCGGCACGCTCGGACTTAACCTGGTTTCGAAGATCGGTTTCGGCGACGCCGTAGGCAATCCAATTGCGGCGGCCGTACCGATTGCCGGCCCGAGCTACACCGTTAACAATCGTCTGCCGACCGCTACCGTAGTCATCAACGATGGCGCAGCGCAGCGTTCGCGCGTGACGAGTCTCACCGTTACGTTCAACAAACCGATGCAATTCATCCAGGAAGTCAACGCGTTCCAGGTGGTCCGCTCGGGTGGTGGCATCGTGCCGTTGACCTTCGATTTATCGGCCAGCACACCGCAAAGCACGATCATGCGTTTGACATGGTCAGGTGCAAACTCGGAGTTTGCGTCATTGGTCGATGGCAACTACACGCTGACAATTGCCGCCTCGCAAACCATGGATCTGGCCGGCAACCTACTCGATGGCAACGGCGACGGCACTGGCGGCGACAATAAGACCGCTACCTTTCATCGCCTCTTCGGCGACATTGATGGCGATAAGACAGTTGCCGCCAATGACTTCATCCAGTTCCGCCTGAGCCTAGGCGGCTCCAACGTCGCGTTCGACTTCGACGGCGACGGTGCAGTCGCTGCATCGGACTTCTTACAGTTCCGCTTGCGGTTCGGGAGCTCATTGCCCTAGTCCTGCCACTGGCGGCTTAATGTGAACGGCGAGACCATGAGATCATGTCGCGGCGACGTCGCCAACGGCGCGAAATCTGGTCAGCATCCAATCGCGCCATCTCGGCAAGTCCACATCTGACTTTCCGTATCATACCCGTGCCCGATCACACTCCAGGTGTCGCATGCGCCGTTCGCTATTCGCATTGTTGGTTCTGCCGGTTCTCCTCCTCGCCGATGTGAGTCCGCGACTGGATCCGGCCGCAGCAGTACCACCGGTCGCGCCGACTAAGCCACATTCAGCGTCGCTTCATGGGCAGTCGTGGGAAGACAATTATTTCTGGATCAAGGAAAAGACCGACGCGGCGACGCTTAAGTACCTCGAAGCGGAAAACGCATACACAGCCGCAGTGACCAAGCCGCTCGACATTCTCAAGGACAAGCTCTACACCGAAATGCTCGGTCGCATCAAACAGACCGACCTCAGCGTGCCCTATCAGCATCGCGGCTGGTGGTACTACTCCAGGCAAATTGAAGGCAAGCAGTACGGGTTGCGGTGCCGCAAGAAGGAGTCACTGGAGTCGCCCGAGGAAATTGTTCTTGATGGCAATGCCTTGGCGACTGGGCACACGTTCATGGGCATGGGCGCTAGCGTCATCAGCGACGACGGTAACTGGCTCGTTTACGCCGTCGATTTCACCGGCTTCCGCGAATACGAGTTGTACGCCAAGGATCTGCGCGCCGGCAAGTTGCTCAGCGAAAAACCCATCGTGAAGGCCAGTCAGGTGGTGTTCGCGGCGGACAACAAGACCATTTTCTATGTGACTGAAGATGCTGCCAAGCGGGCCCACAAACTCTGGCGACACATACTTGGCTCGGACAAGCATGAATTGGTCTATGAGGAAAAGGACGAGCTTTACAACCTGGGCGTGAGTCGGGGACGCGACGACAAGTTCATCTTCACCAACTCGCGCAGTTCGAACGAAGCGGAATGGCGGATGCTGCCAGCCGACCAGCCGACCGACGCTTTCCGCATGATTCTGCCACGTGAGAAGGATCATCAATACAGCGTCAGTCATCGCGATGGCCAATTCTTCATCACCACCAATCGCGGGGCCAAGAACTACCGCGTCGTCACCGCAGCGGCAAACGATCCCAAGCCCGAGAACTGGAAGGAAATCGTGCCGCACCGGCCCGAAGTGTATGTCGATGGCGTGTCATTGTTCGCCAAGTACATGGTGATGCGCGAGAACGAAGCTGGAGTGCCTTACCTTGTCATCCGCGACCTGACGACCAATGAATCGCATCGCGTCGCGATGCCGGAGCCGATTTACAGCGTGTTTCCCTCGGAGAATCCGGACTTCACGTCCACCAAGTTGCGCTTCAACTACACGTCACAGGTCACGCCATCGTCGGTGTTTGAATACGACATGGCCAGCCGCGAACGCAAACTGCTGAAGCAAACCGAAGTCCTCGGCGGTTACGATTCCACCAAGTTCAAGTGCGAGCGCATTCAAGCCACCGCGCCGGACGGCACCAAGGTGCCGATCAGCATCGTGTACCGTGCCGATCGGCCACGCAACGGTGACGGCGCGTGTTACCTCACCGGCTACGGCGCGTACGGCTCATCCGGTGGTGTGTTCTTTTCCTCGAACAACCTGTCGCTGCTCGAGCGCGGGGCGGCCATTGCCATCGGTCACATTCGCGGCGGCAAAGACCTCGGCCAGCATTGGCACGATCAGGGCAAGATGATGAACAAGAAGAACACTTTCACCGTCTTCATCGCCTGCGCGGATCACCTGGTCAAAGAGAAGTACTGCTCGCGCGATCGGCTGGTCATTCAGGGTGGTAGCGCCGGCGGCTTGTTGATTGGCGCCACGGTCAACTTCCGACCCGATGTCTGCAAGGCGGCCGTGCTGGATGTGCCGTTTGTGGATGTCATCAACACCATGCTCGATGAATCGCTGCCACTCACGGTCGCCGAGTTTCTCGAATGGGGCAACCCGAAGATGAAGGCCGAGTTCGAGTATATGCGGAGCTACTGCCCATACACAAATCTTAAGAAGGGCGCATACCCGGCCATGCTGGTCACGACTTCTTTGAACGACAGCCAGGTCGGCTTTCACGAACCGACCAAGTATGTCGCCAAGCTGCGGACGTTGAAGACCGATAAGACCCCGCTGATCCTCAAGTGCAACATGGCCGGCGGCCACGGCGGCAGTTCCGGCCGGTACGACGTGCTGAAGGAACAGGCCTTCCGCTTTGCCTTCGCGCTCGATCAGATGGGTTTGGGGCTGTAGTACCAGCAATTCCCCTCCCTTGAAGGGAGGGGAATAAATCAAAACTCCAGCATCATAACAATCGCGTATGAGCGTTATCACGGGCCTGGAGCAATTGAAGGCCGAGCGGTTTGCTCGGCTGCGCGGCCGCCGGGTGGGCTTGGTCACGCATCCGCCGGCAGTCGATCGGCAATATCGGTCGGCTGCCGAGTTGTTTTTTGCTCATCCCGATGTGAATCTGGTTTCTCTCTTCGGCCCGGAGCACGGCTTCACCGGCTCGGCGCAAGACCTCGAAGGCGTCGGTATCGAGACAAGTCCGTTTCCCGGCGTGTCCTGTCATAGCTTGTATGGCCACGACGTCGCCAGTCTTCGGCCCAAGCCGGACCAACTTGCCGACGTTGACGTGCTGGTCATTGATTTGGTTGACATTGGCTCGCGTTACTACACTTTTGCCGCCACCATGTTGTATTGCCTCGAAGAAGCGGCACGGGCCGGCAAACCCGTTTTGGTCTTGGACCGACCAAACCCACTCGGTGGCATTGCCGTCGAGGGACCGATCCTAAAACCCGGCTTCGAGAGTTTCGTCGGCCCTCATGCCATCTGCACCCGGCATGGCCGCACCATTGGCGAGTTGGCACACTTGTTCAAGACCGAACGCGGCATCAATGTGGAATTGGATGTGCTGGATTGCCAGGGCTGGGCGCGCGATCAGGACCATGATGCGACAGGTTTGCCGTGGGTGATGCCCTCGCCGAACATGCCAACGCTGGACACGGCTTATGTTTATCCCGGCATGTGTCTAATAGAAGGCACGAACCTTTCCGAAGGTCGCGGCACCACCAGGCCTTTCGAACTGTGCGGCTTTCCGAGCATCGATTCGTATCGGGTCGCGCGTGAACTCAATGAATGTGCCCGGCCCGGCATTGTGTTCCGCCCCGTCACATTCAAGCCGACCTTCCAAAAACACGCCGGCCAACTCTGCGGCGGCGTGCAACTGCACGTAACAAATCGTGCAGCGTTTCAACCAGTACGAATCGGCCTAGCTGTGTTGTGGGCACTGCGCCGCGCCGCCGGCGACCGCTTCAAATGGCGCACGGAAGAATACGAGTTCGTCACCAACCCCATCGCCATCGATCTGTTATTCGGCTCCGACCGCGAACGGTCGATGATCGAAGCCGGTGCCCATTGGTGCGAAATTGCGGCGCTGTGGGTTGAGGACGAAATGAAACAGCTCAAAGTCCAGCGCAATATTAATTGTTACTAAACTGCAGCACCGTCTCGCGGGCCAACGGATTCCGCAGGTAGTGCTTGTGGCATTCCGGACACAGATCGAAGCGGAACTCGCGGCGGGGAGGGGCCAGGTGGGAGGAGAAATCGGCGTCGTCGCCGGCGTTGATCAGGAGTTGGCTGAGTGACTCGATGGCGTCGGCGTCCAGATCGTCGGCCGAGAGTTCGGAAGGCTCGTGAGCGGCAGTGACTTCGATCTTGACGACGTAGCGATGATCTTCGTCGGCAATCATATCTTTTCCGCAAACATCGCAACTGTAGCGCAGCATAGGTGGGCCTCGGTGCGAGGGGCAGCGCGGCGGGTGCGAATCGGCCGAGGCGTCCATCACCTCGGTGTGAGTCCTATCGATTTCGCGCTGATCCCTATACATACATGGGTCGCAAGAAACGGCTCCGCTGTCAAGCGTATTTCCCGAACAAAATCGCCGATGCGAAAATACGCCGCCCCGACCACTTGACGCGGGTGGCCGAAGTTGATCCATCGTCAGCGCGGATAAGCGCCCGGCTGGATACGATTACAAGACCGGTCAGGCAGGGAGGCTTGTATGCGACTATATTCCCGAAGGAAGCTGGTTATCTTGGTGGGGTCGGTATCGCTGATCGCATATCTTGGAGTGGTATGGATGGGATTACACCGACCAACGGTTCGTGGGCAGGCCCATTTAGTTCAAACCGGCATGACCACTGAGGAAGTAAAAGCGATTTGGGGCAAACCGGATTGTGTCCGTGACCATCCCGATGTGAAGGGCATCAGTGAAGACTATTGGTATACCTGGGATGGCTTGATGATCGTCTGTTTCATCAACGGCCAAGTCGCAGAAGTTCAGGGCATACCGCATGAACCGCTCACTTGGCTTTGGTCGCGCTGTCAGATGAAGTTAGGCATTCGCTGATGCGACCAACACACTCCTGACCCATTACCCAGCGAAGAGCCAATGGAGCGCACAATCATGTTACCCACAGTCCCCATATGATTGGCTTGCTGTTCGTTCGTGAGTTGTCGCGGGCGGGGCGTGGCCGCATGATTCACTTTGCGCGGTGGGCTTATGCGGGCTGGCTGGTCGTGGTTCTTTATTTTCATCATGCAGCTTACTGGAGCGATTACTGGTTCCAGACTGGCAAAGGCACATTGGCCGGCAGCGCCACTACCGACTTCGCTCATAGGTTGGTCGATTTCCTCGTGTTTCAACAAACCATGGTGCTGTTGCTGGCCGGCCCGAGTTTTGCTGCGGGGGCGGTGACCGACGAGAAAGTCCGCAACACGCTGGAGCCACTGTTCCTGGCGCACTTGACGCCGGGGACGATCATTCTCGGCAAACTGTTGGCACGGGTAGCCCAGGGGTTTCTTTGGTCGCTGACGGCATGGCCGGTGATCGCCTTTGCGGGTTTCCCCGGTGGCGTCACGCCGGTGTTCTTTGTTGCGCTGGCGGTCATCACCATTCTCATGCTTACAGGCACGAGTGCCGCCAGCCTGCTGGCATCCGTGTGGTGCCGGACGACCCGTGACGCGGCGATATGGATGTACGTCGTCGTCGCCTTCATGATGAGTTGGGTCGCTTACGCGCGCACGGCTGGACCAAGATGGGAGTGGTTGGCGGCGTTTGACCCGAACTTCGTGCTGGACACGGCCCGCGATGCGCCGGACTATGGCGAACTTGGCCGACGCCTACGACTCACCACGACAGTGTGGCTCACAACGGCCATCGTCAGCGCGGCCATCGCGGCGTGGCGATTGCGGCCGGCGTACATCAAGCAACTGGCCCGCAAGCGCTCGCGCATTTTATCAGCGCTGCAATTTCGGCCACCAATGGGCGATCGGCCCATCGTGTGGAAAGAACAACACAGCACGCGCATCCCGCGCTGGTTCGGCGTCATTGTGGCCGCAGCGTTATCCACGGCCGGAATGGTCGTGTTACTGGTTCATTTCGCATCGACCGAGATGGTTGCGGCCATCGCTGCTCAGTACCACTGGTACATCATTTTCCTCATGAGCCTGGCGGCAGGCGTCCGCGCTTCGGCTGCCATCATCACCGAGCGTGACCGGCACACGTGGGATTGCCTGGTGGGCACGCCGTACGACTTTCGACATATCGTCGGTGACAAAGTCCAAGGCATTTGTCTGAGCATCTGGCCATACTATTTCGCCATGTTGATCCCCGCGCTTGCCGTGTTATCGCTGGTGAACATTGATCAGATCATCGCCGCCATTCCCCCGCCCAAGCAACTGCAATCCAAGAGTGTCATAGAGTTGATGTCTGGATATGGACCGCGCTTTTTGTCGGTGTTGTTCGGTCCGTTGCTGATTCTGTGCGGAGCGGCGGGAATGATCTTGTTGATACGTCGGGGCTTGCAATTGCCGTGGTACCCCGTCGGGGCCGGTGCGGTTGCGATGGCGGCCGCGGGCAATACCGGTTGGCTCATCGTGTTTGTGCCCGTCGGCATTTTGATCGCCGGGGTCATCATGCACTTTATGGCTGGCGTGGGTATATGGATGTCCGCGCGAACCCGGAGCGGCTGGTTAAGCCTTCTGGGCACCGTGGTCATCGGCTACTTATGCGCAGTTGTCGTACTAGGCGCAAGTTGTCCGCTGGGCTGTGTTACCACGACGCTAGGGATGGTACTGACCAGTGGTTTTCAGGAATTGTTCGGCGCTAATAGCGCCGGAATCAGTAGCGCGCTATGGCCCATGTTCTTCGTTGTCGGCGCACTTCTCGGCCTGTGCTGGGCCGGCCTGTTGTTTATCCAGTGGGCTGTGCAATACCTGGAAAAGACCGACCGCGTGCCGGGGAACTACATTCGCAACATTGAGTTGGGCGAGGAGTTTGAGTGACGTGGGTCAGGTTGGAAACCTGACCTACATGTGTCTAGACAACGCCTTCCTTCGTCTCCGCGACCAGGTGATCGACAACGGCTTTCAGATCGTTGGTTTGTTCAAAGACCTTGACTTGCCGGTCGGCGCTGGAGCCTTCTTCAAGAATCTTGAAAGCGTATTCGATCTCCTTGCGCGAGCCAAGTTCATCGACCACGTCGTCCACGAACCACTCGATCAACTCGCGGATGAGAGTGCGGGCCGGCTTTTCTTCCTGTTTGCCGAGGTCCAGTAGCTTGCCATCAAGGCCGTAGCGCACCGCTCGCCACTTGTTTTCTTCGATGAGTGCGGTCGGGTAAATGCGGAAGGTGAGATTGTCGCGGCGCAGCTTCCACAACTTGGCGATGATGGCCTGGAAGATGGCGGCAATGCAAACGGCCTCATCGACGCGGGTGCAAACGTCGCAGATGCGGAACTCCAGCGTTGGGTAGCGCCAATTGGGCCGGACGTCCCACCAGAGCTTCGTGCCGTCGGGGATGCACTTGGTTTTCGAGAGTGTCTCGACCAGCGCGTTCAATTCCGTCCACGAACCGAACACCGGCGGGATGCCCGAGCGCGGGAAACTGCGGAAGATGATGCTGCGATACGAATGCAAACCGGTATTGCGGCCTTGCCAGAACGGCGAACTGGCCGCGAGGCACAGCACGTGCGGCATGAAGTACCGGGCTACGTTCATGGCGTCGATGAGAAAATCTCGGTCTTCGATGGCGACGTGGACGTGGGTGCCGAAGATCAATAATTGCTGGGCCAACTCGCCCATGTCCTGGCGGACGCCGATATAGCGTTCAAACGGCGTGATCTCCTGCTTCATCCAGCACGAAAACGGATGCGTACCGGCCGCCGCGATGACCAGGCCATTTCGATCGGCCAGGCGAATGATCTCTCCGCGCAATCGGATCAACTCAACCTTGGCTTCGGCCGGGGTCTTACAAATTTCCGTGCCGACTTCGACCATCGACTGGTGCAACTCCGCTTTCACGGCTTCGCGCAGCACCATCTTGCCCTGCTCAAGAAACTGCGTGATGTACGATTTCAACTCCCGCGTGGCAGGGTCGATGATCTGATACTCTTCTTCGATGCCGATAGTCAGCGAAGGCGCTTTCATGGCGCGGCTCCGAAACGTAATTAAGCTGGTGAACGTACTCAGTCTACCCGGTCGGGCCGACCGCGACTATGGAGATGCAACGCGGAAACGAACGACTTCAATTGCTCACCGCGGCTCCACAACCATCGTCGGGACGGTGGAGCCACCGCCGGCGGTCACGTTGAGGAGAGCTTCAGTGCTGATCCGCGTTAGGCAGCCATCCATGTGGGTGGAGAAAGCGACGAATGGATTGGTGTCCAACATACGATCGATGAACTGCAACTTGCCATTCTCGGTACTTGGAAACGCTTCGTAGGGCAGGTTCACCTTTTCCTGCACGACATACGGTGTCGTCGCCGCATGTTGAACCGCCTTTTCCCATGTCGAAGCGTCCTCGGTCCAGCCCAGGACGATGCCGTGGCCGCCGTAGTCGTCGTTGGGCTTCAGCACCAACTTGTCTTTGTTGGTCATGGCGAAGGGAATGAGATCAATCGGCTGGCCCGCGAATTCCGTTTTGCGTTCTTCGACCACGCGCGTCCACGGGATGAATTCGCGCACGGCGCTTGCCTCATCCGCGGCGAGTAACTTGGCGTTGCGCTCATCTGAAAGCACGGCAAAGCTGGCTTTCTTGAAGAGCAGTTTACAGCGAAAACCATTGACGAAGCAGCACTTGCCGTCGCGCACAGATTGAACGATCGGATGATTCATACCACCGCGATCGATTAGCTCGCTAATCAACACACGCTTGTAGATCAAGTCAAACGCATAGTTGCCGACCCGTAGTATGCTGCCGTCGTATTCAACTTCGCGCGGATCCACGATTTGGCACTCGAATCCGTTCTCGATGAAGTAACGTTGAAACAGGTCGAACTCCACGACGGTGGGCACTTCCTTCCAATCCACGATGGCGATTCGGGGTTTGCGCGAAGTGTTGCCGGCCCACTGCCGATACGATGCGAGAATGCCGTCCAACACATGTGGCTTGCCCGGCAGCGGTCGCACCTGGTAGCGTCGGCGAAACGCCGCTAGCGCCGGCGAACCCCAAAACATGTCGGTCAGTGCATCGTTGAAGCCCGCCCCGGCCGGGGTCTCGGAGTTGTACTCCGTGAACTTGAGCTCGTTTTCACTGACGAAAAACGAATCCAAGCGACTGGTCGGACTCGGATCCTTGTAACCCGGCTCGTATGTGATCAGTTCTTCCTCGGACGGTGTAAGCCGAAATTGCCGGCGGAACGCGGCGTTGGACATCCCGGCCGCATACACTTTGGCGAACGCGCCGGCTAATCGATTTACCGCGCCGCACAGGAAGTGATATTGTGCGGGCGTCAAGAATCGTGGCCGCAACACGGAGCAAACGGGACGGTCGCCGAACAACATGTGCCGCGATTCGGTTTGCTGATCGAGATGTCCCTGGGCATCGGCCGCCATTTGCGGCGAGAGCAGGTCATGGAAATGCTGAATGGCGTCGGCCAGCACGTTTGCCTCGCAGTGAAGGTTGGGGATGACATTGAGATTACCCGGAGGAGGGGCCGAAGGCCAGCCGCGACGCGAAATCGAAGTCGTCCGCCGCTGGACCGACCCGCGCGGCTTCAGCTAGAATGGTGGAATGACTCTCGCGGCTGGCCGGTTGAATTGCATCGAACATCACACGTTTCTGACCGGGCCGCTCGTCGCTGGCTCCATCGTGATTGATGCCGGCGCGAACATCGGCGGGTTCGCATCAGCTATGGTCGAGCGGTTTCCCTGTCGTGTGCTTGCGCTGGAGCCGCACCCGAAGTACTTCGACACAATTCCAATTCATGATCGTATCCACAAACTTTCGTGTGCCGTGGCCGGCACCGATGGTCGGCGACGATTGCAACTCGATGCCAACCCGGAAGCTGCCCGCCTCAACGATACCAACCAGGGCGAAGGCACCATGACCGAAGTGCGCCGGTTGGAAACGATCATCCGTGAAAACGACATCACGGAGTTGGCGCTGGTGAAGCTGGACATTGAAGGGACCGAGTTGGAAGTCCTGGCGTCGCTCACCGATGATGTACTTGGCCGAATCGCGCAATTCACGATTGAATTCCACGATTTTGCCGGCTATCTTTCGACCCGGCAAGTCGAAACCGCGTTGGCGCAATTGGAACGGCGCGGCTGGCTGAAGGTGAAGTTCTCGCGCCAATATTATGGTGACACGCTGATCGTCAATCGCCGACTCGTCCACCTGTCCCAACTGGACGCCTGGTGGCTGCGCCATGTCACGCGCAACACCCGCGGCGTCGGTCGCTGGGTGCGCCGCCGGCTGGGGGCACGGTCGTAATGCGTGTCGCCGCTTATGTCCACATACGCCGCTCGCGCCTCGATGTGAATCCGACGGGCGTCGGCAAGCACATCGCCGCGATGGTCCCCGGCTTGGCGTCAACGCCGGGCATCGATTTGTCGGTTTTGGGCGCTCGCGAAGATATGGATGCGGATGGCTCGTTGCCCAAGGCCAGCACCCTTCAAGGCCTGCCTCTGACAACCATTCGCTGGAGTCGGCGACTCACGGAAGCAAGTTGGGCGCTGTGTCGGTGGCCAGCGGCTGAGCGCTGGACCGGGCCGGTCGACTGGGTGTACTGCCCGGCCGAAGGATACGTTGCTACTCGTCGCGCTCGCTTGGCGGTCACGGTTCACTGTGTGAACTGGTTCGATCCTGAACTGCCCTGGTATGACCATGCGGATACACGCCGGCAACGGCTATCGTTCGCTCCACGTTTTCGCCGCTATCGCCAAGACACGACACTCGTGTTGCCGGTGTCGAACTTTCTGGCCAACCGGCTGACGTCGCTTTTCGGCGTGCCGCCGGAACGGATGCGCATCGTCGGCAACGGCGTCGAAGACGTGTACTTTTCCGCTGGCGATATCGACGAGCGCTGGCGAACCATCGCCAACGAACGGCCTTATGTGATCGTGGTGGGCGCCTTGACGCGGCGCAAAGGTGCTGAGTGCATACTGGCGACCGCGCGCGCTCTTCTGGCCTGTCAGTCGAATTTGCAAATCCTCATTGCGGGCACCGGGGAGCCCGCTTTCGACGCACCGGCCTGCGAACTCAGCAATATCAAGATGCTTGGCTACGTCGGCGTGGATTCCGGTTTGCCCGGCTTGTTGCGCAATTCGGTGGCACTATTCTTCCCATCGCGTTACGAGACGTTTGGCATCCCCGCCGTCGAAGCGATGGCGGCCGGCACGCCAGCCGTCGTATCGCACTATGCCGCGCTGCCCGAAGTCGTAGGCGACGCCGGCGTGGTCGTGGACCCGAATCAAGTCGACGCGATTGCCGACGTGCTGATGAACTTGGAACGCGACGCACAATTGCGAACCAGCTTAGTCCAGGCCGGCCAAGTCCGTGCCGGGCAGTTCCGCTGGTCGGTGTGCGTTCAGCGCGTCGCCGCCGCCCTGCGCGAGTTTTCTTGATAGATCGAAATCACGAAGCGCAGCACGCCGACAGCAACAGCGGCTCCCTGCCGAACTTAGCCCGGTACTCGCTGATCGTCGGTACCAGGCGAATGGTCTTCTTCATAGCGTGATTGACAGCGATGTCCGCCAGCTTGTGGTGAAGGAACGGATTGCGAAATCGTTCGAGCGTTCGAGTTGCAAAACCGGCAGGGTCGTCGCAACGGCCTTCCAACACTGGCACGATTTCTTCGAAGAGCAGGCGTTGCAGCCACTCGGCAGTCGGTACGTCGATCATCGCGTCCAGTACGGTGGTAAATCGGGCGAGACCATCGTGACTTACCAGCGCGCTGTGCGCCCCATTAAGAATGCGGATCTTACGCAGAAAATATGGCTTCACGTCTTGCATACGCACAATGGCCGGGTGGTCGAACCACGGGTGGGCGCGCGGTTTCACTTGTAGTGCCCATAGTGCATACGGCTCGGCCATGAGCAAGAGCGGGTCGTTGTGATGCAAGGGATGTTCGCTCGGTTGGCCGGGGACGATGCGGTCTACAAGACTACACAACCAGACACACTGGTTCGATACCCAATCGATAAATTCCGGCGGATCATCGCGATGTTGCGAAAGTGTTATGACCAGTTCTTGCAGCTTGTCGGCATTGTCCTCGATAAGTTCGCACGGCATCAGCGTGACCGGTTGCTGCCCGGATTGCCATCGTGCGAATAGCACAGCCTGCAGCTTCTCCGGAAACAGTGATTCCGGTGCATAGCCGGCCTCGGTCGTGTTGGAGATGATGTATTTGAGATCCGGCGAGCGCGCGAATGCCAGCACTTCATCCCATTGCGTCGATGCCACGAGCGCCCGGCTGATGCTGGCGCACTCCTCCACGCGGTCGATCACCTGTCCATTGTCAATGCCGCGAATGACCACGTGGTAGAGGCCATTTCGTTCGTTCAACAACCTGGCGCGGGCGTTGCCGGTGGATTGCATGGCAACAATGCGGCCAATGGCATCGCCGCGTTCATTGGCGTGATGAACAAACAAGTCTACGAAGGCACGCAGGAATCCGCCGGTGCCGAATTGCAGGATCGTCTCGGGAAGACCGCTCATGCCAGGGCCCGGTTCCGGCGCGTCGGCACTGCTGTCGCCGGCGTATGCATTTTCGTGGCGGCTTCATCGCAAATACGAGCGGCCAACGCCACTTTCAACAGGTGAATGCCGCCGCGAAACGTGAATATGCCGACCACGACCATGCCCATCGTCTGGTAGACCGCACCTTCGATAAGATGCAGTATCACCAGTCCGAAGACCGCCAAACCGATGGCGATCAACACCCAACCCATCAACTCGCGCAGCCAGAAGCTCATGGCAATTTCTCCAAACGTTGATTGTCCTGTTTTAGGCGTGCCCGGTTGATCCAGCGAACGATGCGCCGTTGATCGCCGCGGGTCTCGCTCCATAGTTCGTCGGTAAGCAGCAATCGCGCTTCGGTCGGCGACCGCCGTCGTGCGTGGCGATAACCCACAAAGGCCGCGACGATGAACACGGGCATCAGCGCGAACCAGATCATCAATCCAAGCCGCCATTGTTCCGGGACTGTCATCCGCGGCGGGGGAATCCGTTCGCTGACGGCCCACAATACGACGCTGGCCACGGCACAAATGGCCACGCTGCCGACCGCGGCGGGCCATTCGTCGATGGCCAGGACACAGTCGCGCCGTTCCGGTTTCATCAGCGTCTCCTGTGATGGTCGCTTGCGGCGGATCAGATAGACGATGTAGGGCACAATGGTCAGCACCATCAGTATCTCAATCCACACCGGCGGACCACGGTGGCGTGGTCGCGATGGGTCGAGCGTGCGCCGCGGATCATGCGGCAAGATCGACGAGGTGATGGAGTACAACCGAAAGTGCGCGAGGATGACGGCGACGACACAGCCGGCTAACAACACATCGTTTATCGGCGATGTCATCATGTGAAACTGCTGCTGCGTAACCAGCAGCGACAGCGCGACTCCCAGCAACATGAACACCGGTGCGGACAACCAGCGGAACATCAGGCCAGTGATTGCCACCAATGTCGGCACCACGGCCCAGATGCCTTCCGCGTGTTGCATCAGTGCCAGACCCAGTGCCAGCGCGGCCACCAAGCCAAGTGTCAAATACGTTCGCGCGGCCGGGTCAGCCCAAACGTCGAATCGTCGATTCGGTGCATCGCTCATCGGCGGCCTGCTCCCTGAATCAAGCGCAATTGTTCGAGCCGATGCAGAATCAACCGCACGGGGTCGCCAGCGTCAGCCGGCGCGAGCGGTACGCCGAGTCGGCCAAATGCTCGCCGAGTGGATTGCCACGCGCGGGTGGCTTGTTGTTTTTCCGCGAACGTGACCAGTTCTGCCGCCGTGAGACCGTCGGGCAACTTCGTCACATCGTCTGCGACCCGGCCCGGCTGCACGACCAGTACCTGATGATGCTTGGCGCGGGCGACACGCACCGAGCGCAACAATTCCGTGAGTCGGCCGCTGCGCCCGACATAGTCGCCCATGAGCACGAAGAGTTCGTTGTCACGGCCACGACTCACGGCACGGGTCAGTGCCCGGGCTTGTTGCTCAATGGCGATCGCATCGTGCCCCGCATTGTCACTTCGCACATCGAACGGCACACGATGCTCGGCGAGCAACCGTTGCAGGTGCCAAGCGCAAGCAGCGTTGTCATCAAGCATCAGCGCGAGCGTGCCCGCAGGCAATGCGTACTTTGCCGTCACCAGCGCTGCCAATCGCTTGCGCCAGGCATAACGGCGACGTGCCGACGGCAGATTGATGTTGCGAAGTCGCTGCCACGGGCTACGGCGGACGCCACCACGCGGCCGCGGAACATAAGCGGGCTGCGGTGCCAGCCACGGCAGCCATAACGGAAACCTGTTGATCGTCGGCGACATGAGATCGGGATAAACGTCCGTTGTCAACGCATGGGCGCGGGCGATCAAGCCTTTGATGTCATCGGTAGCGACTTGTGGTTGCAGCGCAGCTGCCCGGGCAAGCTGCCCGAGTATGGCGATCAATTGTGTCGAAGAACGGGCTGGCGGCAAATATGTGACCGCGTCGTCAGTACAAATGGCGAGGCCGACGAGGTCGCGATTGCCAATCGCGGTCTGGGCGACGCCGGCGGCGATGATGCAGAATCGCGCAAGCGCGGTATCACCCGGTGTCCCGATGCGAGTGGCTGAAGACGCATCGAGGAGCAACGTACACCGCAATGGAACTTCACTTTCGAACTCGCGGGTGATGAGTTCATCCTTGCGTGCGCTGATCTTCCAGGCGATGCGCTTCGGCGGGTCACCGGGCCGGTAATCGCGCAGTTCCAATAACTCACTACCCGTGCCCGGGCGGCGAAAGCGATGCACGCCCGGCGGCGGTAACATGTTGAAGCGCTTGTCGCCACGACGCGATGAATGAAGCGTCGTCAACGCCGGCAGTGCGAAGTACTCGACCGGATCGCGCACAAACGTCTCGAAATAAAACAACCCCTGCAAGTCGGCAAGCCGCACCCGCGCACCTTCGAAACGCACCACGCCGATGCGGTCGCACCGGATGCGATACTTCCAGGCAACGGGAAACTCGGCCCGCAGTTGCCCGGTATAGCGCGGCTGGCCTTCAGTGATGACCGCACCAGCGGGCGAACGGTCGCTGACGATCACAAATGGCAATCGACCGCGTTCAAGTCGCACGCGCACCGACACGTGATACGATTGCCCAGCCCACAATGTCGTCACCGGTCCACGGTCATCAATCACCGTCCGCTGCAACCGCAAACCTCGGACGGTGATGCGGGCGTAGTAGCAAAACGTCGCCCATTCCCAGGTGTACCAGAGTGAGATGGCGACGCAGACCAGCAACAAAGTCGAGGACCCGCGCAGCGCCATCACGCCGCCAATCGTCCCGACGACCAGCGTGAGCAACAACATCCACCAACCGCGCGGCGAGAGCATTAGGTTTCCAAAAGTTGCGTAGACAGCACTGGCGGCCGAGATTAATTCTTGCTCATCCGTGGCCCGGCTTCTGCGTTTCCATCACCGGCACCTGAGCCAGCAGGTCGCTCAGGACGTCGTCGATGAACTTGCCTTCGATCTCGGCTTCCGGGCGAAGGATGATGCGGTGGCCCAATACGGCTGACGCCAGTTTCTGCACATCCTCATGTGTGCAGTACGTACGGCCATCAAGCAGTGCTTTCGCACGGGCGCACTTCAACAGACTCAGTGCCGCTCGCGGGCTGGCACCCAGTGCCACGTCCGGATGTTCCCGACTTTGCTCGGCGAACTCGACGATGTAATGGTAGAGCGACTCGGTAACGTGTACGCTGGGCAATTGCGCTTGTAACTCCAGCACCTGTTCCGGATTCAGCACTTCATCGGGTTCGACGGTGGGGCGCGAGTGCAGCTTCAGCATTTCGACTTCGGGTTCGTGCCCCGGATAACCCATCGTGGCGCGAATCAAGAAGCGATCCAACTGTGCCTCGGGCAAACGATAGACGCCTTCCTGCTCGACCGGGTTTTGCGTAGCCAATACGAGGAACGGCCTCGGCAACTCCAGCGTCTGCCCTTCGATGGTGGCCTGCCCTTCCTGCATCGCTTCGAGC
>JANNLP010000118.1:0-1548 GCA_031396905.1 Gemmataceae bacterium | reverse complement strand
ATCGAAACATTGATGCGCGAGAGAATGATTCCGGTGATTTGTTCATTAGGGGCCGACGCCGACGGCAACGTGCTCAATATCAACGCCGATACGATTGCCTCCGCATTGGCCGTCGCCCTGAAAGCGCAGAAGCTCATCGTTATGACCAACGTGCCCGGGGTTTTGCGGGAGCGTGAGGACCCGGCCTCAATCGTCTCATACACCGATGTGGAATCGCTCAACAAAATGGTCGGCGATGGAGTCATCCAGGGCGGCATGTTACCCAAAGTACAGGCGTGTGTGGACGCCATCCTCGGCGGCGTCCCGCGCACGCACATCATCAATGGTGGCCGACCCGAGTCCCTGCTCCTCGAACTATTCTCCAACCAGGGCTGCGGCACCATGATTGTCAACGACGCCGAACGCAAACAATACGAAGATGAGATGGCTGAAAACTAAATCAATTGAAGTGATTGCCGGGGACAGGACTTGAACCTGCACTCCCTTAACGGGAACCAGGCCCTCAACCTGGCGCGTCTGCCAATTTCGCCACCCCGGCGGGTGAAACATTATGATATAAGAGCCGGCGGCCGCGTCACGGTTCGTTCCGAAAAGCCCAACCGTTGCAACGGCTGGGCATTTACAGCGAATTACTCCTATCGCCGGGCCTGAAACTGCCTATCTGCTGGGCAGGTATACACCTCTGAGGGTTGACGTGGGAGCCGAGGACGATGCCGCCCTGGTTCGCCGATGCCTTCGCGGCGACGACTCGGCTGTGCGGTCGCTGATCGAGCAATTTCAAGACGGTGTTTTTGGCCTCAGTCTGAAAATGCTCGGCCATCGACAGGACGCCGAAGACGTGACACAGGAAGTGTTCGTGCGGGTGTTTCGCAGCCTCCGCGGCTGGGACACGGCCCGGCCGCTCAAGCCATGGATCATGATGATCGCCGCCAACCGCTGCCGAACCTGGGCGAGCAAGCGAGGCAAGCGTCCAGAATCGGTCGAGTTTCTCCCGGAGACCTTGGCAGCCCCGCCGCCGGACGATTCATTGGAGTTGCGGCAGGCATTGGCCGATGCACTTGCGGGACTGAGGCCGGAGTATCGCTCGGCTTTTGTGCTTTACCACGAACAGGGGCAGGATTATGGTGCGATTGCCGCTCACCTGGCCCGACCGGTCGGCACGATCAAAACCTGGCTTCACAGGGCACGATTAGAACTACTGGACCAACTGCGGACACGCGGCATGGTCGATACCCATGATGAACTACCCCATGATCACGTGTGACGTCGCTCTTGAGGTGCTGCAATGCCGGCTCGACGGGAGCGCCCAACCTGTCGACCCGGCCATCGCCCTCCACTTGCGGCAATGCGTCGAGTGTCGCTCCCGTTTCGCGGCGGCGGACATGTTGCTGTCGGTGTATGCTCCGCGCGTGCCGGCAGACTTTACTGTGCGGTTGCGCTCGGCCGTTTACTCGGATGCCCGCCGCCGAAGTGTTCAGCGCTGGATGATCGGTGCTACGGGTCTGGCGGCTGCACTTTTGTTGGCGTTGCGTTTGGGACTTCCGCAAC
>JANNLP010000589.1:0-2202 GCA_031396905.1 Gemmataceae bacterium | reverse complement strand
CCTTTTCTTCAACAACCAGACCCGTGTACGTTCGGCCGTCGGTGGTGGTAATGACGACCGTTTCATACCCCTTCTTGACGACCTTCGACGGCAGCAACACGGACTCGATCAAATACTCCGCTGTCCCCTCACGGCCGACGTTGGCGAGATCGGGCCCGAGTTGCGTCCCGTGCTCGCCGTCGTGGCATTTGGCACAGGTGAGAAATGGTTGGAAGAACAGCAACGCGCCTCGGGCCGCCTCGCCCTGCTCGCGAGCCGACTTCGCCAGGTCGGCGACCAGTTCCTTCGCGAGCGTTTCTTGTAGCGTTCGCGGCGGTTCCGCCGCCGGGGCCGCGACGATGAGCAAGAACAGCGATGCTAGGGGGGCCATGAACCAGCGGATCATTTCGTCATTTCCCGGACGAAGGTGACTTCCCTTTCTGAGGCGCAACCTCGATCTTGGGCGGCAGCGGTCGATTGCGGGACGGCGGAAATCAGTCATGCCGCCTACCTCTGTCTGATACGAATTACTAGTCATGACGGCGACGACGGCCAACGCCGAGTAGTCCAGCCGGAAGTGAACCACACGGCCAATTGCGCATTCACGGCCCACCAAATCCCTAAAAGAGAGAATTCGCGAATCACAGCATTCTGCCCTGAAGCGCCCTGCTGTTGGTTTCCAAAGGCCCACTCGCACCAGGATCACCGATGGCAACAGGTTGACCTAGCGCGCTCCGGTCCGACACGCCGACGCAGGCTCGGGTGTAGCCCGTTCGGCCAATCAGCGCCGACGCGGTCGCAGCAACTCATTACAAATAGGTCGCGATGGCTTCGAGCGGTTTCTTGTCGATCACGGGAACTTGGGCGTCGTCGGCCGGGTAGCTGACCACTAGGATCAGGAAGGCACGCTCGTGAGTTGGCCGGCTAGCCCCATCCGTTCTCACTCGGACATCACTTAATGGTAGATCATCCGTCTGTGAAGAGCAGTGCATGGCCATCTGGATCACGCATCAAAGCGCCACGCGTAAAGCCGAGACGAGCGCCGGGAAAGGGAATGAACCTGGTATTGCTAGGCATTTGACCGTCGTTACACCTGAGTCCAAGATGCCAATGCCATTAATCGTTGATCTTGGTGTCGGACGGAAGTGGCCGACCGCCACGTGGAGCCATGTATTCCAGAAACTCAACGCCCGGACCGCTGCTCGCTCTCAAGTCGGTTAACCAGACAAATCATCGACGCGCAAATCGTGCAGACAGCGAATCGACGGAACTGGCCCATGATTTTCCTCCTCGCGCGAGTTATGGATGATCGTCCGCCCATGCACATCATAGGCAGAATTCAGCATGAGCGACAGTGGCCTTATCGAGGATGAGTCCCTCTGTGCCGCACGACCCATATCGGTCGGTCACTTGGGCAGTTTCCGTGATTGCGGCCGATCACGCTGGGAGCGCTTGGCTTTGGAGCGCATCCGATTGTCCAGTTAATCGGGTCGTATATGATCCTTCAAGAAACTTGAAGGATTATGCGCTGATGTGCCCACGCGGTCGGGCCATCATGTGCTTCAACCTCAGTTACACAGAGCTTGGAGCTCACGAACGGATGCAGCCACATATGCCAATTTCAGGTCGTGGATTACATGGCTTACAAGGATTGGTGTCAATCCTGCCCGTTTCCGACCCCTTGTATCGGAACTCGAGCGCAATCAAATAATGATGGTTATTTCACAACCTCCTATGGAGGATTGATTTGCATCAAAGTCGGGCCGGCGGGATTTGAACCCACGACCTCCTGCACCCCAAGCAGGCGCGCTAGCCAGGCTGCGCTACGGCCCGTGAACCGTATGAGGAATCCTACCGGAACCCCGCGCAACGGACAGGTTCCGTGTGTGGACGGTTCGTGCAAGTCCACCAACTTCTGCAACGAATCTTTCGTTGGCTTCCTGTTGCCGGGCGCGCTGGTCTTCGACGTGCTCGACGGCTACGTCGCCCGCCTCGACCACCGCCGCCAGTCGGTGCTCGGCGCCGACCTGGATTCGCTGGCTGATGTCATCTCGTTTGGCGTGGCGCCCGCGGTGCTGGGGTTCACGCTCGGCTTGCGCGGTGGCTGGGACATGGTCATCCTCACCTACTTCGTGGTGTGCGGCGTCAGCCGTCTCGCGCGTTTCAACGCCACGGCCGCGGCGCTGACCGACGCGGAGACCGGGAAGGTCAAGTACTTCGAAG
>JANNLP010000039.1:0-1689 GCA_031396905.1 Gemmataceae bacterium | reverse complement strand
ACCGGTGCCGCGTTGATCGAAGCTCAAGCCCAGTGGGTTGCTGCCAACATCAAGGCACGGGCTACCCGGCAACAGCGCCATGGTCAGAGTGGGCCCACCGTTGTCCTGTAGGAAGTCCAACCCCGGATCCTGAGGCGACGCCAGTCCGCCGTTGCCGTAGTTGTCAGAACTGCTGCCTTGCAGGCCCGCACCTTCGACCACTCCGAAGAAGCAGTTATTCGCTTCGAGGTTGCCATCCACGTCCGGCGGCAATTGGGTCGGGTCCGCGGAAGAGTTCAGCGCGAAAATCGTACTCTTGGCTTTGACGCTGGTGACGTTATCGTTCTCGACGAACAGGCCGCCGCCGCTGTAGGCGGTGTTCAGTGCAAATGTGCAGTTATCAATCAGCACGGGATTGCTCTGCAAGTTGCCAACGAGCAAAGCGCCGCCGACATTATCAGGCGTGTTACCCGTCTTGTTGTTGACGAACGTGCTGTTGCGGAAAAGCACGCCAGTCGTGTTGCCATTGAAGAGTACGGCTCCGCCGGCAACTGCTGTGCTATTGCTGTCGAAGAGGCTGTCTTGCACTGTCAACGAGCTGATCGATGGATAATCTTCCAGCACCGAGCCATTGATGACCTTGCCGTTGGCGACCATCACGGCACCGCCGCCACCGGTGATGACCGTGCCGCCCTGGTTGTCGGCAATGACAAGAGTCGTCGAGTTGTTGCTGACGGTGGTGCGGTCAATGGTGACGCTGCCGCCGCCCGAAGAGAACACAGCCCCGCCGTAATAACCGCCGACGTTGCCGGTCATCCGCGAATTGGAAATCGAGATGACGTGCCCGGAATCCAGTGCCGAGATCGCGCCACCGGCGAAGTTTGGCGAAGCGTTGTTATTCAGTCGGCCATTCTTAAAGGACAGCGTGCCCTGGCCCTGAATATGAATGGCGCCGCCATAAGCCTGCTGTGCGGTATTGCTCAGCACCCAGACATTGTCGAGCGTGAGGTTTTCACCATTATTGTAAATCGAGGCACCACGCTCCGATTGCAGCTTCTGCGTGGTTCGACCGGCTGACATCGTCACGCCGGTGATGGTCACATTCAGCACGCCCGGCCCGTCGATATTAAAGTGCCGGCTCGACGAAGCACCATCGAAGGTCAGCTTGGTCTGGCCGGTACCAGTAATGGTCACGGAGTCCGTGATGAACATCTGGCCAAGTGACCACGAGATAAAGTCGCCGCCCAGGAACACACTGGGATCAAACGTAATTGTGTCATTACTCGGGAATACATCATTCGCGAGTGTGATCGCTTCCCGCAGCGAGGTCTTGCCGTCGGTGGTGCTGACGGAATCGTTGACCGTGGTGACTACGATGTTTCGCGGGATGGCTACCTGGAACGATCCGATGGCCCCGGCCGGCACCGAATTGGCGGACGCATCTGTCACCTGGCCGGCCACCATAGAAACTGTGTAGAGTCCAGCTGCAGTGCCGCTCCAGGCGCCCCCGGCCGCCGGTGTTGTGTATGTGGCCACAATGTTGGTGCCGCTACCCGTCGTGCCGACGAAGGTGCCGGTTTTGCTGTAGCCGCTCGGCCCAGTGACCACGATGTCGCCGTTGCCTATCGTTCCGATGGTGATGCCCGTATCGTCCTTGAAAGTCACCGTGATTGTTTGCGTGGTGCCGCCCGCCACTGTGATGGTCGGCGC
>JANNLP010000798.1:0-1989 GCA_031396905.1 Gemmataceae bacterium | reverse complement strand
GGCAAACGCTCCACGATTTCTTCGCAAGGCCGAACGCCACCTGACCGCCGCCGCTCCGGTGCTGGCCAAGCTCATCGCCGAGCATGGGCGGTGTGTTCTCAAGGCCGAGCCGGATTTATTTAAGGCCATGGTGGGCACGGTGATCTCGCAACAACTGGCGACCAAAGCCGCCCGTGCCATCACCGCCCGCGTGATTAATCATTTCACATTACGTGGTCTGACGCCACGACGAGTACTCAAAGCGACGGATGCCGAGCTTCGCGGCTGCGGCTTGTCGGGGGGTAAGGCCAAGACGCTGCGAGCCGTGGCGGAAGCCTTCATGAAAAGAAAGGTCAATCCGAAGACTCTGCACCAGTTGACCGATGACGATGTGGCCGAGACGTTGTTGCCGATTCACGGCATCGGTCCATGGTCGGTCCACATGGTATTGATGTTCGCAATGTGCCGGCCAGACGTGCTGCCCGTTGGTGATTTCGGCATCCGCGTCGCCGCCCGCAACTTGTATGGCCTGTCCGACTTGGCCGACGCCGCCACGCTGGAACGCATCGCCGAACCGTGGCGACCCTACCGGACAATCGCCAGTTGGTACCTTTGGCGCAGTATTGACCCGATTCCTTCGTAAATGTTTGCTATCATAACCATTCGATCCCTGACTCGAATCCGGGCCGGTGTTATGCGTCTCGCGCTGCTTTTTTTGTCGTTGATTGCCGTTGCGACCGTATTCGCCGCTGCCGACACGAAACCGCCGGTACCGGAATTCAATCGCGACATCCGACCGATACTCGTTGAAAACTGTTACGCCTGTCATGGCCCGGACAGTGCCGCACGCAAAGCTGATCTGCGCCTGGACGTCCGCGAAGACGCGATCAAAGCCGACGCGTTCATACCAGGCGATCCCGATAACAGTCCGCTGATCGACCACATTTTTGCCGACAAGATGCCGCCCAAAAAGACCGGCAAGACGTTGACGATGCAACAAAAGGAAACTCTGAAGCGCTGGATCGCCGCCGGTGCCGAGTATCAACCGCATTGGTCCTTCATTGCGCCAAAGCGGGTTAGCCGCGACGCGCAGCCTTCGCAGCGGAGTGCGTGGGCTCGCACCCCCATCGACGACTTCGTCCTTGGGAGACTCAACGCCGCCAAACTGAAACCCGCGCCAGAAGCCGATCGCCGCACGTTGGCCCGCCGCCTCAGCCTCGATCTCATCGGCCTGCCACCCGAACCTGACAATGTCGAAAAGTTCGTCAACGACTCATCACCCGACTGGTATGAAAAGTACGTCGATCAACTGATGGCCTCGCCGCATTGGGGCGAACATCGCGGCCGCTATTGGCTGGATGCGGCCCGCTATGCCGATACGCACGGCATCCACTTCGACAATTACAGAGAGATTTGGGCTTACCGCGATTGGGTGATCAAGGCTTTCAACGACAACATGCCTTTCGACCGCTTTACGCTCGAACAGCTTGCTGGTGATTTGTTGCCACAGCCGACGCTGGAGCAGAAGATCGCCACGGGCTTCAACCGATGCAACATCACTTCGAACGAGGGCGGCGCCATTGATGAAGAGTATCTCGTGCTCTACACACGCGATCGCACAGAAACAGCGTCCGTGGTTTTCCTGGGCCTCACGACCGGCTGCGCGGTGTGCCACGATCACAAACTCGATCCGTTGAGTCAGCGTGAATTTTATTCCCTGGCCGCGTTCTTCAACAACACGACGCAGAAGGCGATGGACGGCAACATTCCGAACACGCCACCGGTGATGAACGTGCCGCGTGTGGAAGACCGACCACGGTGGGACGTCGTCAACACTGAAATGACGCAAGTCTCAACACAATTGCAACAACGACGGCACGCAGTCCGTCCGGAATTCGATAAGTGGTTGAAAAATCCCAGCGCCGACGTACTGGCCGCGATGGTGCCGACGTATCGCATGTCGCTACACATGCCGTTGAATGAGGGTAAAGTCAAAGCCGTTCGGGCCGG
>JANNLP010000783.1:0-2866 GCA_031396905.1 Gemmataceae bacterium | reverse complement strand
CACCATCACCAATATGACCATCACCGGCGGGAATACGGCTGGTGATGGCGGCGGTATCTTCGTCGGCGAAGAGGTACTCACCCTGATCGACTGCGTCGTCACGGGTAACACCAGCGGCGCGGACGGCGGCGGCATTAATGTACAGTCAGGCAGTTCCTCGACGCTTGCCTCCCTGACACTCACGAACACGGCTGTCACGGGAAACGTTGCCGCGGATGACGGCGGCGGGATTTACTTCTTCGACAGCGGATCCATCCTTGTGGAAACGAGCACCATCTCGGGGAACAAGGCAACGGGCGGTGACGGTGGCGGTGTCTATTTCTACGGGGTGGTTACGGCCGGCGGCCTGACGGTGCGAAACAGCACGATCGCCAGCAACACGGCCGGCAACCGCGGTGGCGGCATGGTATTGACGGGTGCCAGCAGTTCAGGCGCGTTGGTGGTGCACGGCAGCATCCTCACCGGCAATAGCGCAGCGATCAAGGGTGGCGGCATTTATCGCGTGGCCAACACCATCATCATCAGCATCGAGAGCAGCATTGTCGCTATCAACATCAATGCAGCAGCCCCCGATGTTTTCAGCGCCGGGACTGTCAACCAGAAGTCGAGCGCGGTCGGCAGCGGCACCGGTTTCACCAAGACTGACCAGGGCGGCAATCTTGCCTTTGGCACGAATCTCCTCCTTGGCACTCTCGGGGATTTCGGCGGGCCGACACAGACGATTTCGTTGTTGCCCGGCAGTCCCGCGATTAACGCCGGCTCATCGACAACTACAATGGACCAACGTGGCAAGCCGCGTGTCAGCGGCCCAGACATGGGCGCGTTCGAGAGTCAAGGGTTTAGTTTTGCAACGTCCGGTTCCGGCCAGTCGGCCGTGGCCAACACGGGCTTCACCAACCCGCTGGCAGTGACCGTTACGGCATTGAATGCCGCCGAACCGGTTGACGGCGGCGTGGTGACGTTTACGCCGCCCGGCGCCGGTGCGTCGGCCAGCCTGTCCGGCGGCATGGTAACAATCACTACAGGAAAGGCGCAAGTCACGGCGACTGCGAACGGCAGCCTGGGCACCTACGACGTCGTCGCTTCGGCCGCCGGCGCCGGCTCGGCCAGCCTCACGTTGTCCAACACTTCTCTGTCCGAACCACCTTCTCTTGTCGTTAACCTGACAACTGACGTGGTCAACAGCACTGACAACATGACCAGCCTGCGCGAGGCAATCGCCTTCGCGAACAGCAAAGGCGGCGCGGACACTGTGACCTTCGACCCGACCGTCTTCGCCACCGCTCAGACGATCACGCTGACCGGCGGTGAACTTCTCGTAGCCGACCCTGTGACGATCAACGGGACCGGCGCAAAGTTGCTCACGGTGAGCGGTAGCAACGCTGGCCGGGTGTTCAACATCAACATTCCCGGGGTCGGAATCGCGTCCGAAATCTCAGGATTAACCATCACGGGCGGCGCTGCGTCCGACGGCGCGGGCTTGTTGATCGATGACGACGCCGTGACTCTCAACAACTGTGCAATCGTCGGCAACTTAGCCACCATCGGCGATGGCGGGGGCGTTCATGTCGCGGGCGGCGGCAGCCTCACGGTGCGCGGGAGCACGCTTTCGGGCAACACTGCAAAATGGGGCGGCGCCATTAACCTCTACAACGGCGGCGGCACGCTGATGCTTGAAAACAGCACCATTTCGGGTAACTCCGCGACTTCCGCCGGTGGCGGCATTTACTTCCGCGGCAACGGCGGCGGCGGAATGACCATCCGCAATAGCACCATCACCGCCAACTCGGCGTCTAGTGGCGGCGGCATCTTCCGCGCGAATCTGAGCACGCCGACGATCACGCTGACGAGCAGCATTGTCAGCGGCAACGTCGGCGGCACCGCCTCCGACATCTACAGCATCGCCACGGTGACGGCGAACGTCAGCGCCGTTGGCTCGAGCGATGGCCACACGTTGACAGGCGCCGACAACCTGGCGTATGGCGCTGACCTGAAACTGGGTTCACTCGCCGACAATGGCGGGCCAACACAGACCCACGCTTTACTTTGGGGAAGCGAAGCCATCGGCAAAGGCTCGAACCCCGCGCCGCTGCTGATTCTGGATCAGCGGGGCAAGGCGCGAACCGTTGACACCATCGACATTGGGGCCTTCGAACTCCAGCCGGCCGCGAAAATAGCCAAGGTTGAAATCAACGACGGCGATGTTCAACGATCTCGAGTGACATCAGTGGCCGTGACCTTCGACAGTCCGGTCATTTTCGGTGGCGCTCCGGTCAGCGCGTTTGAGTTGAAGCGACAAGGCGACAACAAACTCCCGAATGTGAGCACCGCCGTGAACATGAGCAGCACGGTCGTCACGCTGACCTTCCTCGCCGGCGACGCCGTGGACTTCGGCAGTCTTGCCGATGGCCGCTACACCCTGACCATCAACGCTTCCAAATTCAATGGCGACGGGATTGACGGCAATGGCAACGGAACAGGCGGCGATGACTACCTACTCGTCGGCACGCCCACCAACGGTCTGTTCCGCATCTTTGGCGACGCCGACGGCGATGGCACTGTCGCTGCCAACGACTTCATCCTGTTCCGCCTGGCGCTTGGTGGCATCGATCCCATTTTCGACTTTGATGGCGACGGCGCGGTCGCTGCCAGCGACTTCATTCAGTTCCGATTGCGGTTTGGCGGTTCGATCTGAACTGTGGATCCAGAGTCCGTGACAACAGCTAGCATGCTCACGCCAAGCCGTGAGCATGCGCCTCATGACTATCCATTTCAGTTGTCAAAGAACACTCTCACTGGTGATGATCCACCAGCCCGTGGTCCCGATCCGCAGACCCCGATCCTAAATCCTCGATCCTCAACAAAC
>JANNLP010000756.1:0-1627 GCA_031396905.1 Gemmataceae bacterium | reverse complement strand
CCGCGATTTACGCATACGTGATTCCGGCGACTGGCGCTTATTACATCGAATGCAAAGCAGTGACCGGGACAGGAAGTTACAGTCTGGAGGCCTTGCTATCGGCGACAACACCGCCGCCCGCTCTCATTGCGACACCTGATTATTCTTCGATCACGCTGGCCGCCGGGCAAACAGTGACGCTCGCGCTCAAGGGGCAAGGTGCGGGCAGCTTGAACTTGGATCTTGTCAATGCAAGCAACACAATCTTGGCCAGCGGTACAGCTGGCGCGTCGAACTTTGACAAGATAGCAACATATACGGCATCTTCGGCTGGCACTCACTACATTCGGGTGCAAGGTGATCCCAACGTGGAATACGTGCTGACGGCGATCACTGGCGCGACCATCGATCAGGAACCGAATGACAGCTTCGCCACGGGGCAGAACTTAGTCAACGGTAATGCGCTGGGCGCGATCAACACCGGCAACGATGATTGGTACACCTTCACAGTCAGTGCTGGCGACTTGATCACGTTGACGACGGCAACGCCAGCGGACGGCAACGGTGAATTCGTCAACAACCTGGATCCGCTGATCGAATTGTACACGCCGGCCAATGTCTTGCTCGGAAGTGATGATAACTCATTCGGTGACGGCCGTAATGCTCGGTTATCCAAGATCGCACCGACCTCCGGAACTTATCGTGTGCGTGTGCACGGAGCGGCCAACACAATTGGCGAGTACGCGATGTCGGCAACTGCGGCAGATGCACCGCCCAGGGTGGCCGGCTTGCAAATCAACGATGGCTCCATGCAACGATCGCGCGTGACAAGCGTAACATTGACGTTTTCGGAATTGGTCACACTACCCGGCACACCGTCGGCCGCTTTTCAATTGAAACGGCAGAGCGATGGATCCACGCCGATACTGACAGTGGATTTGTCCGCCAGCACTGGCACGCAGACCATCGCCAAATTGACGTTCACCGGAGCGGCCACGGACAGCACGAGCCTTGCAGATGGACGGTACACGCTGACGATCTTTTCCGCGTCGGTGACTGACGTGCCCGCACAGCAGCAACTCGATGGCGATGGCAACGGCATCGCCGGTGATGATTACGTCGTGATCGGCGACCCGATGACGAACAAGCTGCACCGTATATTCGGCGACAACGACGGAGACGGCACGGTGGCTGCCGGGGACTTCATTCAGTTTCGCCTTGCGTTCGGTGGCACCAGCGCAATCTTCGATTTCGACAACGACGGTGCGGTGGCTGCCAGCGACTTCATTCAATTCCGCTTGCGCTTCGGCGGTTCGATCTAAATAGTTGTCAGTGGTCAAGGGTGAGTTGGAATAGTAGCTTCGTATAATCTTCAGACGAGCACGATTCAGCTGTTCAAACAGGACTATGCATGAGTGTGTTGTTGAGCGGGCAGGGATTGACCAAGGGTTATGGTCCGCGGCCATTGTTTTCCGATTTGTCGATCGAGCTTGGTGCGGGCGAGCGCGTGGGCCTGATCGGGCCTAATGGTGCGGGGAAGTCCACACTTTTGCGACTGCTGGCCGGGCGCGAGGAACCGGATGCCGGGCAGCGGACGCAACGTCGTTCCGCTCGCATCGGCTACCTGGTGCAAGTGGATGAGTTTGCG
>JANNLP010000746.1:0-1864 GCA_031396905.1 Gemmataceae bacterium | reverse complement strand
AGGAAAAAATCGCGCTGGGTTTGAAGCAAAAGTCGGCCTCGCCATGGCAGGATGTCGAAAGCAAGTACCCGGTCAACAGCAAGCACACCGGCGAAGTCGTGAACATCATGAGCTACGGTGCCTTCGTGAAGATGGAGCCGGGCATCGAAGGGTTGGTCCACATTTCCGAAATGAGTTGGACCAAGCGGATCAACCACCCTTCGGAAATGGTGCAGATCGGCGAGACCATCGATGTGCAGGTGCTCAACATCAACCGCGACAAGCAGGAGATTTCGCTGGGCATTAAGCAGGTGCAGCCGAATCCGTGGGACCAGGTGGCCGGACGCTACCCGCCGGGCATGAAGGTTGGCGGCATCGTCCGCAACCTGACCAACTATGGTGCCTTCATCGAGATCGAAGAAGGCATCGACGGCCTTTTGCATGTCAGCGATATGAGCTGGGTGCGTAAAGTCAGCCATCCAAGCGAAGTCGTGCAAAAGGGCCAGCGCGTCGAGTGCGTGGTGTTGAATGTCGATCAGGAACGCAAACGGGTCGCACTCGGACTCAAGCAAATGGCGAGCGATCCGTGGGAAGGCGACATTCCCGGCCGCTATCACCCCGGCGACGTGAAGAAGGGCAAGGTGACCAAGGTCACCAACTTCGGCGTGTTCGTGGAACTGGAGACAGGTCTGGAAGGCTTGCTGCATGTGTCCGAGCTGGCCGACGAGAAAGTGGACAGTCCCGAGGACGTCTGCAAAGTCGGCGACGAACTCGAGGTCAAGGTGCTGCGCGTGGACGCCAAGGATCGCAAGATCGGGTTATCGCGCAAAAACCTTTACGGTGGTGTGACGGAAGAAGAGCTTGCCGCGCACGACGCCAAGCAAGCGACAATCCCGCAGCCGCCACCACCACCCGAAGAACCGGATATGCCGCAAAGCTCTCGCAAGCTTCGCGGCGGCACCGGAAGTGGTGGTCCACTCATTCAAATGCCGGGCAATTCGTAACGATAGCCGAATCGACGGGGCCAGTGCATTGTCTCCATGCACTGGCCCCGTTCTTTTTACCGCCCGGTAAACCCGTGCACATAGACATCGCCATCGACGACTTGCACATCCCATTCCGACAACGACAGTGTCTCGGCAATTCGTTCGACGCCGACGCCAGCGATTGCGCTGAGTGCCGCTCGACCACCGGCCAGTTTTGGAGTGATAAATACGTGGACTTCATCGACCAAGCCGGAATCACGAAAGCTGCCAAGCACTTCCGCGCCGCCTTCGACCAGCACGTTGGTCATTCGCCGACGGCCAAGTTCGGCGACGAGTGCAGTGACGGAAGGGCGGCCACTAATACTTGAAAGGTTCAGCATTTCAATATTGTCATGAGCGAACTTGGACGCGCCACATGTCGCTACAATCACCGGCGCTTCGGCCGCTGTTCGCACTAGCTGGCTGTCGGCCCCAATGTCGCCGTTCGTCGATAATACGATCCTTGTCGCCCTGCGAGGTCCGGTTGGCCTGGCCGTGAGCAATGGATCATCCTTTCGCACCGTGCCTGCCCCGACAATAATGGCATCCATGCGGCCGCGCAGTTGATGGACAATCTTGCGCGAGGCCTCGCCACTGATCCATTTGGAGTCGCCGGTGCGGGTAGCAAGTTTGCCATCAAGCGTCATCGCCCATTTCATGTGGATGTAGGGCCGGGCCTTATCGATAAGCGTGAGATATGGTCGATTCAGTCGGCGCGCTTCAACTTCACAGACTCCAACGACGACCTCCATGCCAGCTTTTCGAAGCCTGGCAATTCCTTCTCCTGCGACTTGCGGAAACGGATCGATCATCGCGGCTACGACGCGGCTGATGCCGCTTGCAATCACGGTATCAGCGCA
>JANNLP010000732.1:0-2565 GCA_031396905.1 Gemmataceae bacterium | reverse complement strand
ACCGCGATCCACTTACTTGCCGCCGTCGCCGGTGAATGAAGACGAAGGACTTTGGAGTCTGCTGATGAGTTGATCCGGATACCCGTTGCATGACTCATCGCTAAGACAATCGTTATGCGTATTCTCGTCGTTGGCGGTGCGGGCTACATCGGTTCGCACACGGTTCGGTTGTTGCTTCAGCAAGGCCATGATGTCCGGGTGTTCGACAGCCTGGCGTCCGGCCACCGTGCCGCTGTGCCGGCCGACCGGTTGATTCAGGCCGACCTGGCGGATACTGGAGCGCTTGATCACGCATTTATCGCCCATCGCATTGAAGCGGTGATGCACTTTGCCGCGCTGTGTTACGTCGGCGAGTCGGTGCTGCAACCCGCCAAGTATTATCACAACAATGTTTATCTCGGCCTGCAATTGCTGGAAGCGGCCCGGCGCAATGGTGTGAAACGATTTGTCTTCTCCAGCACGGCCGCCACGTACGGCAACCCCGATAAGGTGCCGATCACTGAAGACATGCCGCAGCGGCCATGCAACCCTTATGGCAACACCAAACTTGCATTTGAAAGAGCGTTAGCCGACTACGCACCTGCATACGGCATGGGCTATGCGGCACTGCGTTATTTCAATGCCGCGGGTGCTTCGAGCGATGGCAGCATCGGCGAAGATCACGACCCGGAGACGCATCTGCTGCCCATCGTGCTGCAAGTCGCCATGGGTCAACGGCCACATCTCGACATCTTTGGATCGGATTATCCGACGGCCGACGGCACCTGCATTCGCGATTACGTGCATGTTGAGGACTTGGCTCAAGCTCATTTATTGGCCCTGGAAAAACTCACGGATGGCGCGGGTCTGCATTACAACCTGGGCACGGGCGGCGGTTACAGCATCCGCGAGGTCGTGACGACGGCCGAGCAGGTGACGGGAAAGAAGATCCCGTGCAAAGAAGCGCCGCGTCGCGCCGGTGATCCAGCCGAGTTGGTGGCATCGTCCGCGAAGATTCGTAAGGAACTGGGCTGGAAGCCGCGCTATCCTGAGTTGGGCGGCATCCTCGAGACGGCGTGGAAATGGCATAAGAGCCATCCCAATGGGTATGGCGACCGTTAGTTGAATGCGTCCGGTCGGGTAAAGTTCAGCGGGTGCGCCCAATTTCGGGTGCCGCCTTGCTCACATCTTGTTGACTACGCCGGAAACCCGGCTGACCAGACTTTCCCACATGGATACACTGCTTGTAACGCCCCCAGGACGGAGATGCCGCGCCGTGAGTTCCGCTATTGCCGAACCGCCTGACGAGATTCTTGAAAAAGAGCCGATGCCGCAGTCGATGCCCGGGCGTCTCGGCTCGTCGTTTACCAATTATCTGAAGTCGTGGTTCGGATCGCCGTGGGACCGCCGGCTGGCCAAGGCGGCGCTGTGCATTCCCGGCATCCGAGCCTACGAAGCCGAATACCTGAATCTTAACGAAGATGAATTGCGCAAGGTGGCAGCGCGGCTGCGTGGCCGTGCACGCGGCGGTGAGAACCTCGACCGGCTATTGCCGGAAGCATTTGGGTTGGTATCGGTCGCGGCCCAGCGCACCCTGAAGATGCGGCCGTTCGATGTGCAAATGGCGGCTGGGGCGGCCATGCATTATCGAAGTCTGGTGGAGTTGGCGACGGGTGAAGGCAAGACGCTGACGGCGTCGTTGCCCGCGTTCCTCAATGCACTTACCGGCAAGGGTGTGCATGTCGCCACGGTCAATGATTACCTGGCCAAGCGCGACGCCGAGTGGATCGGGCCGGTGTACACACTGCTCGGAATGTCAGTTGGCGTTTTGCAAATCCAAATGCCGGAAGACCAGCGCAAGAAGATGTATCAGTGCGACATTACTTATGGCACGGCCTCCGAGTTCGGCTTCGATTTTCTCCGCGACCAGATGAAGCTGCGTGGCGGTCAGGGCGGCGCGCCGCCCTTCTGGTCGGCGTGGTCCGGCGACGCCAATGCCGGCGTGAACATGGATCCGAAGATTCAACGCGAGCTGAACTTTGCCATCGTGGACGAAGCCGACAGCATATTCGTCGATGAAGCGCGCACGCCGCTCATCATCAGCACACCGACCCGCGAAGCGACTCCGGATGAAGCTGTGGTTTATGTCTGGGCCAACGAGGTCGTCAAGAGTTTCGTCCGCAACGAACACTTCACGTACGACGAGAAGAAAGACAAAGTCGAGCTGACGGAGGCTGGCCGGCAGGCCGCCCGCTACAGCAACCCGCCCACCGGCGAGCACTCGCACGCCATGGATAAGTTGCACGAGGCACTGGAAAAGGCCGTGCAGGCCCATTACCGGTTTCTCCTCGATCAGCATTACATGATTAACTCGGAAAAGAAGATCGTCATCATCGACGAGTTCACCGGCCGCCCGATGCCCGACCGTCATTGGCGCGATGGATTGCATCAGGCTTGCGAGGCTAAGGAAGGCGTGCCGATCACGATGGCCAGTGACCACGCCGCGAAAATTACATTCCAATCGTACTATCGGCTGTACAAGAAGCTGGCGGGCATGTCGGGAACGTTGTTGCAAAACTTCTGGGA
>JANNLP010000662.1:0-2682 GCA_031396905.1 Gemmataceae bacterium | reverse complement strand
GACGGGATCTCGCGTTCACCCAAGCTCAGCATTTTCTGCGTGATCCGCTCAACCGCGACGTCCACATATTCGGTCGGCACCGGGCGCTTGTGCAGCGCGCGCTGAAAACCGTTGCGGACTTTGGTCACGTCGAAGTCGAATCGCGTGCCGTTGGTCTTGACCACCTGCGGCAGCCGCAACTCGACGGTTTCGTATGTGGTGAAGCGCTTCTGACAGCTCGTGCAACGGCGGCGGCGGCGAATCGAGCCGCCGGACTCCGAGACGCGCGAGTCGATGACCTGGGTTTCGGTGCTGCCGCAAAACGGGCACTTCATGGATGAAAGTCAGATTACCCGTACACCGGAAACTTCTTCGTAAGCGCGCGGACGCTTTCACGCACGCGGGCGAGCGACGCCTCGTCGCCGGGCGCGTCGAGAACGTCGGCAATCAGGTGCGCGAGCTCCTCCGATTCGAACTCGGTAAAGCCGCGCGTCGTGATCGCGGGGCTGCCAAGCCTGATGCCTGAGGTGACGAATGGCTTCTCCGGATCATTCGGAATGGCGTTCTTGTTGCACGTCACATGCGCCTTCGACAACGCGGCCTCGGCATCCTTGCCGGTGATTTTCTTTGCGCGCAGGTCGACCAGGAACATGTGGCAGTCGGTGCGGCCGGAAACGATGCGCACGCCGCGCGACTGCAAGGTGGAGGCCATTTTGCGCGCGTTCGCCAGGACCTGCTTCTGGTAGTCGCGGAACTCGGGCGCCATCGCCTCCTTCAGCGCAACGGCCTTGGCGGCGATCACGTGCATCAGCGGCCCGCCCTGGATGCCGGGAAAAATCGCCGAGTTGATGATCTTCTCGTACTCGGCCTTTGCGAAAATGATGCCGCCGCGCGGTCCGCGCAGCGTCTTGTGCGTGGTCGTCGTGACGAAATCGGCGATCCCGACAGGACTCGGATAAATGCCCGCGGCGATCAATCCGGCATAGTGGGCCATGTCGACGAACAGGGTGGCGCCGACCGAGTCCGCGATTTCACGGAAACGCTTCCAGTCGAACGTCAGCGCATAAGCCGATGCGCCGGCGACGATCATCTTCGGCTTGTGTTCCATTGCGAGTTTCGCCGCCTGGTCGTAGTCCACTTCCTCCTTGTCGTTCAGTCCGTAGGAGATCGCGTTGTACAGTTTGCCGGACAGGTTGACCGGCGAGCCGTGCGTCAGGTGGCCGCCGCTCGCCAGGGACAGGCCGAGGATGGTGTCGCCGGCCTTGAGTGCCGCCGCGTACACCGCCTGGTTGGCCTGCGATCCCGAGTGGGGTTGCACGTTCGCCATGTCGGCCTTGAACAGCGCCTTGGCCCGGTCGATCGCCAGTTGCTCGGCGATGTCCACGAACTCGCAACCGCCGTAGTAGCGCTTGCCGGGATAGCCTTCCGCGTACTTGTTGGTGAGCACCGAACCCTGGGCCTGGAGCACGCGCGGGCTGGTGTGGTTTTCGGACGCAATGAGCTCGATGTGGTCTTCCTGGCGGCCGCGTTCGGCCTCCATGGCTTGCCACAGGTCGGGATCGAATTCCTGGATGTTCTGGCTGGCGGGAAACATGGGTTTGGCGGGATGGAGTGGGCGGTGCAATAAAGCGGCGAATTGTACCATTGCAGGATTGGCGGCCCCGGGGCGAATAACCCATTTCGCTGCGGCGCACGATCCTTCCGTGGAGATGTTGCTGCTATCATTGCCGCCATTGCTCCACGGCAGCGTCACCGCATCGGTCGGCCGCGCCGCGAGACGACAAAAAAAGGGGGAGGAACCATGACCGCAAGCATCATGCCGAAAACCATCCTGGCGAAACTCGTCTGGGCTGGCATCGCCATCCTGGGCGCATCCGCGATCGGCGGCATCGCCATCCATCGCGGCGAATCCATCAACGCCATCTGGTTCGTCTTTGCGGCCGCATGCACCTACCTGGTCGCCTACCGGTTCTACAGCGCGTGGATCTGCGCGAAGGTGCTGGTGCTCGACGAGACCCGCGCCACGCCGGCGGAACGGTTCAACAACGGCCGCGACTTCATCCCCACCAACAAATGGGTGGTGTTCGGCCACCACTTCGCGGCGATTGCCGGCCCTGGCCCCCTGATCGGACCGACGCTGGCGATGCAGTTCGGCTACCTGCCCGGCACCATCTGGATCCTGGTCGGCGCCGTGCTCGGCGGCTGCGTGCAGGATTTCGTCGCCCTCTTCTGCTCCATTCGCCGCGACGGTCGCTCACTCGGCCAGATGGCGCGCGACGAGCTCGGGCCGATCGGCGGCGCCGTGGCGCTCATCGGCGTCATGGCCATCATGATCATCCTCATCGCGGTTCTCGGCCTCGTGGTCGTGAACGCGATGCGCCACAGCCCCTGGGCCACGTCGACGGTCGCGGCGACGATTCCGATCGCCGTGCTCATCGGGCTGTTCATGCGCCATTTGCGACCCGGGCGCGTGCTCGAGGGGACCGCGATCGGCGTCGTGCTGCTCTTGGCCGCGGTCTTCGGCGGCGGCTGGATCGACGACCAGCCGACGCTGCGCACGTGGTTCGACTACGACGCACCGGCGCTCGCCCTGATGGTCATCCTCTACGGCTTCGCGGCTGCCGTGCTGCCCGTGTGGTTGTTGCTCGCGCCGCGCGATTACCTGTCGACGTTCATGAAGATCGGCACGATCGTGGCGCTCGC
>JANNLP010000632.1:0-1879 GCA_031396905.1 Gemmataceae bacterium | reverse complement strand
GCCGGTGGCGCTGTCACTGATAGCCAAGCCATCGGAGTCACGAATCTGCTGTTGCGTGGAGCCGGGCCGTTCACGCTGGATACCGCAACCAACAACTGGAACACGTTGGCCAGCGACGCCACGGGGAATGTTACTGTTGTGGATGCCAATGGTTTCGGCGTCGGCACGGTCAATGGCGTCATTGGTGTCAATCTCGCTGCCGGAACATTCAGCGTCAACAGCGGCGGCACGTTGTCACAAACGCAAGCGGTTAAGGCGAACGGGCTGGAACTGTTCGGTGCCGGTCCTTTCAACTTGAACAGCGTTGCATCCAATGATGTCAACACGTTGGCCGCTAATGTGACCGGCAACGTTAACCTGGTTGATGCAGACGATGTCACAGTCGGTACTGTAAATACCACGTCTGGGCTCGCACTTGGTGGAGCCGATGCGGATATCAAGGCCGGAGGCGACTTGACATTGGCTGAAGCCATCAGCGGCGGCAGCACGATGTTCCTCACCTCGTCCGCGAAGATCGTTGATGCTCACGTCGGCACGGATGTCAGTGGCAACAATCTCGGCGCTTCGGCCGGCACCGGCATCGGTGCGACCGACGCCATTGACACCGCGATCAGCACTTTGGCGGCGACTTCCACGAGCGGTGCAATTGATGTGGCCAATAGTGGCCCACTCACCATCGGCACCGTCGGCGCGATCGTCGGCGTAACTGGCGGCGGCAGCGCCGACATCAGTGCGGCAAGCCCGCTAACTATTGCCAGCAACGTGATCATGGCCGGCAATATCGTGATGACCGCCGGCGAAATCAGCGACTTCCCGACCTGTGCGGATGACCTCACGGTCAACGGCGGCGTTACCGTCCAATCGACCGCTGGAGATGTGACGCTGCAAGCCGGCGACGATGTCATTCTGCAAGCCGGTTCTACCGTATCCGCATTCGGCAATATCACGCTTACCGCCGGGTACAACGATCTCGATACCTGCGGTGATCTCATACTCAATGGCACGATCTCTGGCGGCGGAAACATCGACTTGTGTGCCTTGACCGATCTCACTGTCGGCTCCGTCACCAGCACGGGCGGCACCGTCACGCTTCGCAGCGTCAACGGTGCGATCATCGATGGCAATGGCGCGACAAACAATGTCACTGCCCCTGCTCTGGCGATGGGAGCCAACAAAGGCATCGGCACGTTACTCGACCACCTGGAAACCCAAGTCAACGCCATCGAAGCGCTCGACTTCCTCGGTGGCATCTTCGTGGACAACAACACCGCCAGCCTTAAGGTCGGCGGTGTCACTCCGGGCTGCGGTTTGTCCTTGAGCGGTGTCGAAGAGTTTGCGGGCGATGTGCTGCTCACCAACACCGGCGACCTGTTGATCGATCAGGGTGAAGGGGTTTTTGCCAATAACGATGTAACATTGAAAGCCACCGGCGCGACTGCCGACATTCGCACGGGCGGCAACATAACGGCGATCAGCGCGCTCAACGATGTCAATCTCCAGGCGGGTGATGATGTCGAGCTCGGCGACACGGCCGGGTTCGCTTACGGCGATACGTTTGCCGGCAACAACGTCAACGTCACCAGCGGTGGCGACTTCGTCGTCGGTGCGTTCACTTATGTCACGGCGAACGCCGGATCCATTACCGCGAATGCCACAGGCAACATTGATGTGACAAGCGCCGGCGGCTACAGCTCGCATCTGCAAGCGGGCGACGATGTCGTGCTGACTGCTGCCGGCACGTTCAATCACAGTCCGGCCGGCTTCGGTTACATCTCCGCTGGAGACGATGTGCAGATCATGGCCAAGTCAATGACGACCGCCAACTTCATCAGTGCGGGCGACGATGTGACGCTGACCTCAACAACCGGCGACATTACTG
>JANNLP010000562.1:0-4337 GCA_031396905.1 Gemmataceae bacterium | reverse complement strand
GCGGCAACCTGTGACCTCGTTGCCTTCACCGATGCCGATTGTCAGTTCGACCTCTCGGACCTGGGTCGTTTGATTCCGTGGTCGGCGGCTCATCCTGTGGTCGTCGGCCATCGCGTTGATCGCCAAGACTCCTGGCGACGGAAATTCTTTTCGTGGGGATACAACCAACTCGTACGCCGATTGCTGAATACTGGTGTGCGCGATTGCGACTGTGCCCTGAAGCTGTTCCGCCGAAGCGCGCTTCGCCAACTGATGCCAACGGCCCGCGGCTTCTTCGTGAATACGGAAATGCTGGCTCGGGCGCGGCAGTTGGGTCTCTCGGTTGGGGAAATTGGCGTGCGACACCGCCCGCGTCGAGCCGGCGTCAGTAAGGTGTCGCTGCTGGATATTCCCAAGACGCTGCGAGTGTTGTTGCCATTCTGGTGGAATAACTTTGTCCGCGCCCCGATGACGGCTCCCGAACTGATGGCAATGCCTCAGGCACTTTCCCGTGCGGCTTGACTAAGAATGGTGATGGCCGCATCGGCGTCATTAACGGCCGGTGCACAGGTCTGGTTCTCACACACATACATTGACATCTGTCCTTCGGCCTTTCGGTCTCCGGGCGGCATCAGGATGCGACGCGGGGCGAATGGTTGTCGGGCCGCCCGCAGCACACGACGATAGCCTTCCGAGTCCTTTTCGCCGACAAGCGCAACCTCCTGCACCGGGCCGAAATCGAAATCCAGGGCAATCAGCATTTGTCCCGCCGCAGATGGGTGCGCCTCCATGACGCCGTGAAACGCCTTCAGGGTTCGGCGAGCGCCTTCTAACAACGTTGTTTGGCCCAGCATAGAGCCGACACGCAATAGCACCATCACTGCCATGGCATTGCCCGATGGAGTCGAGCCATCGTGAATATCCTTGATGCGCATGAGCAACTGTTCGTGATCTTCGGATGTTGTGAAAAAGCCGCCATGTTCGCGATCGCCGAACTGCGGGCACATGACATCGACCAATCGGCCTGCGTCCGTCAACCAGCGTTCATCCAATGTCGCTTCATAAAGATGCGTCAGTGCCTCGGCGTAATACGCGTAATCTTCCAGGTAACCATTGAGCTTGGCCCGCCCATCCGCCGACGCCGTCCGAAACAAACGATTATTGGAAGTACGTAGGTATTTCTGCACAAACGCGGCGGCCTTAATCGCGGCATTCACGAAATCAGGTCGCTCCAACACCGCACCGGCCCGGGCAAAGGCCGCGATCATGAGGCCGTTCCAACTGGTGAGTATCTTCTCGTCGCGGCCCGGCCAAACACGCTGAGAACGCACGGCCAACAGCTTTTGCTTCACATTGTTGAGCCGCAGTTGAAACGAGTCCAGCGGCATTTTCAACAGCTTCGCATCTTGCTCGTCGCTTTTGGAACGGCACAGAATGTTGTGGCCCTCGAAGTTGCCCTCGGTGGTCACGCCCCAAACTTGGGCGGCGAATTCAGCGTCGTCCGGGCCAAGAACAGCTTGAATCTCAGCCAAGGACCATACGAAGAACCTGCCTTCCTCGCCTTCGCTATCAGCATCCTGAGTTGAGTAGAATGCTCCACCGGGACACGTCATTTCCCGCTGTACGTATTCGAGAATCTCAACAACGATTTGCCGATAGAACGGGTTGGCCGTGGCCTGATACGCTTCGAGATATGTCACGCTCAAAAGGGCGTTGTCGTACAGCATCTTCTCGAAGTGCGGCACCAGCCATTGGGCATCGACGCTGTAACGGTGAAAGCCGCCGCCGAGTTGGTCGTACATGCCACCGCGCGCCATTTTGCCCAGCGTCCGCGTGACCATCGCCAATGCGCCGTCGTCACCGAAGCGGGCAAAGGCTCGCAATAGCAACCGCAACTCCAACGCATGGGGAAACTTCGGCGCTTCGCCAAATCCGCCGTGCGTGTTGTCGAAATTCCGTGACAGCGACTGCACGGCGTTGCGAATCAAGTTTTCGGGATCGACGTCGTTTTCGCTTGTCGGCAGTTGACCACATTCTTGAAGATGATCCGTAATGTCGCCGGCCGATTTGATGAGCTCATCGCGGCGGTCGCGCCACGCCGTGGCCAGTGCCGTTAGCACACGGGGGAAGCTCGGCCGGCCATAGCGATCATCGGGCGGAAAATAGGTTCCGGCGTAAAAGGGCCGCAACTCCGGCGTTAGCCATACACTCATCGGCCAACCGCCCTGGCCGCGATTGAGCAGTTGCACCGCTTTCATGTAAATATCGTCGATATCCGGTCGCTCTTCGCGGTCCACCTTGATGCAAACAAAACTCTCGTTCATTTGTGCGGCGGTGGCGTCCACTTCGAAGCTCTCGTGCTCCATGACGTGGCACCAATGGCATGCCGAATATCCAATGGACAGGAAGATCGGCCGATCCAGTTCGCGCGCGCGGGCCAGCGCTTCCGGACCCCAGGGATACCAATCGACGGGATTGTTAGCGTGTTGCCGAAGGTAAAGCGACGATTCTTGAGCAAGGCGGTTCGGAATGGACATGGTGCGGTCCCTGAACTGGCTCAGGGACATCTTACGATGATCGCCTTACTACGGGGCGACCGTGCAATCCACCGTGAGGGTGGCGGCAAGCGTTTCGCCGCCGTCAGTGCGAAACTTGAGCTTCTTGTTCACCGGGCCGGCCGCCGTCGGTGTGTACTTCAGCGTAACAATGTGGACCGGTTTGGATTCGGTGGGCAACGGCTCGGCCATGCTCATGCCGTCGCCAAGCCCCTCGACGCTGACAATCTTGAAGGCTTTGCCGCCGCTGCGGACGAAGAGCTTCTGATCGGATGTCTGTCCCACGCGAGCGCCGCCGAACCTCGCCGTCTCAGGTACCACCGACAATGGCGACTGCACGGTAAGTTCAAATGGAATCGGCAGGTTGGGCGATTGCGGATCGTTAGTCGGCAGAAGCAGTTCCTGTTTGTACGAACCGGCCGGGGCATCGGCCTTGAGGCTCATTTGCACGATGTAACCGACTCGCCCGGGTTGCCGGTACTTTTCATTGACTGTGATGTCGAAAAGTTCGTTAGCCGGATGGTCCTCAATGCGCCAATTAAGAACGCCAGCGTATTCGACAGAGATCTGGCTCTGTCGCGATTCGCCACGTGGCACGATCGCGAAGTTGACCACCCCGGGGTTGATGGCCACGTCCGTGCGGCAATTTGCCTTGACCTTAATGAGCGCGGTCGAAAAGTACTGTTGATTGGCAACGGTGAAGTAAATGACTACTTCTTTGTGGCCATTGAACCGCCGAGTGTCCATTTCGATGTCGAGGGTCGTCTTATCTCGTGGTTGCAATACGGCTTTGCTGGAGGTGACTTTGACGCAGTCGCATGATACTCCGAGCTGAATTGTCAGAGGTACGCCATACTTGTTAAGCACTTCGATGCGGTGCGGCAACATGGAGCCTTTGGCTACTGTGCCGAAGTCCTTGTCCGTCGCCGGCTTGCCATCCACAAGGAGGAGCTGTTGTGCCCAGCCGAATTGATCTTGGGCATGAACCGGCGCAACGCCGGCGAACAACATCAACAAGCCCAAAACACGTGCCATCATGGACGCCCCCCTCTGCGCGTACGCATCTTCAATCGGCAACCCTGCCACTCGGATGTTAGCTAAAACGGGCAAAGCCGGTACTCTCATTAGCGCTTCGGCGGCTTGTCTTCGCCTGAATTCGTCCATTGTCGGCCGATGAAGTTCATGTTCGGCGGGAGTGACACGTTCGGCGCATCCATGCCAAACTGAGCTTTTCGTTTGGCGCGAACGTCAGCTGTTTTCACGCTGAAGTCTCTATCGCGTGCGGCGATCACTTTCTCGTCGGCCTGGCCGTCACCCATGAGCGACCAGATTAAGAGCGGCTCACCCATAGGCACTGGCGTCTTCGGGTCTGGCCAGGTGTGCCAGGTTTTGCCCCAGGTCGTGAGAATTGTCTTCATGAAGTTCAGTTCGTTTTCTTCAGTCATGCCCGGAGCGATCAGACCGCCGGCAAGCACTTCGTAAGTGTGCGGGTGCCAATACTTCTTTTCCGTGTCGGGCAGCTTGCGAAAGATCTCATCCGTGACGATGTACTCGATGCCGACGAGCTTCGCGTTGTCTGCCGTTGAATCGTAAAGCAGACACTGGAACAACCCATCGCTTTGGCCGACACAGTAGTGCTGCGTGACGAATTGAAGCTTCGGGTTGTTCTTGGCCATGTGGATGCCGCAGAAATGGGCATGAGGTTTGCCCAGCGGACCGTTGGTGGCATGGCGCGCGGGCTTGCCCACCGTGTCATCGGCGCAAGTTGTCCCGACAGCGGCCAGCCCGGCGCTCAACACGCCG
>JANNLP010000575.1:0-1943 GCA_031396905.1 Gemmataceae bacterium | reverse complement strand
CCGGTGTATTCGCATGTTTGAATACCAGCCCGAGAAAGGTCGGTTTCGCGACTGGCTCGGGCTGATCGCTCGGCGGAAGTTAGGACGGTTTCTGACCAAGCGCGAAGGGCAACCCGGCGCGCTGGCCGAAGAGACGCCCGGCGAAGTTGATCCGGAATGGTCCTCGGCGTTTCATGCCCGGCTCTTGGAAGTTGGCATGCAGCGCATCCAGCCTGAGTTCGAAGCGACGACTTGGCAGGCGTTTACCGAAAATTGGATGCACAATCGGGCGGTGCCCGAGGTTGCAAGCGTCACCGGTCTATCGGTAGCCGCCGTCTATGTCGCCAAATCCCGGGTTTTGAAACGCCTCCGAGAAGCCATCCTTGAACTGGCCGAGGATGTGCCGAGGTTTGTCTAGCCGCGATGCGATTTCTTCGGAGGGGATTGCGATGAATCGCTGTCCACATGTCGAGACTCTGAATCGGTTGCTCGCCGGCGACTCCGCTGACGAATGGGCCGATCACATCGCCGCCTGTAAACAATGTCAATCGTTTTTGGAAAGCTCGGCCGATGATCCGGAATTGCGGGGCTGGCGGCACGGTTTGGCCGCGACATCCACCGAGCCCGGCCTGGCTAAGTTCGTTGCCAAGGTTCAAGCCGACACATTCAGCCGATTGAGCGACGACACGACCGAAAATGGCGCACAACCTTATCAGTACTTGGCACCGCCGTTGCGAGCCGGCGATCTCGGTTCGTTGGGCACTTATCACATCGAGGCGGAACTCGGCCGCGGCGGCATGGGTGTGGTCTTTCGTGCCCATGATCCGGCGCTGAGTCGCACAGTCGCCATCAAAGTATTGCGCCCCGCCGCTGACGATGCCGAGGCGCGCATTCGTCTTATTCGCGAGGCCCGCGCCCTGGCCAAACTCGAACACCTCAACATCGTCCGAGTCTACGCCATCGCTGCGACGGACAACGGCCTGCCATATCTGGTTTTGGAATATGTCGCCGGTGATAGTCTTGCCGAACGACTGCGCCGCGATGGGCCATTGCCGCCGCTAGTGGCCGCCAGTCTGCTGGCCGGCGCCGCCGACGGCCTGCAAGTCGCGCACAATGCCGGGCTGGTTCATCGTGATGTGAAGCCCGCGAACGTTCTACTGCACAACGCAGACGGGCAAACGCTGACGCCAAAGGTCACCGATTTCGGCCTGGTCCGCGCCGCCGAATCCACGGCAACAGCATCGGGCATCTTGGCAGGTACCCCGGCGTACATGAGCCCGGAACAAATCCGCGATCCCAACCACATCGACGCGCGGGCCGATGTTTATGGCTTGGGCGTCACGCTCTACGAGTGCCTCACCGGCGATGTGCCCTTTCGCGGTTCGTCGGCAATGGTGTTGCGGCAAGTCATCGACGATGATCCCAAGCCGCCGCGCCGTTTCAGCGAAGCGATCCCGCGCGACTTGGAAGTGATTTGCTTGAAAGCGCTGGCCAAAGAACCAGGCGGGCGCTACGCCACCGCTGCCGACTTCGCCGCTGACCTGCGCCGTTACTTGGCGCATGAACCGATTCATGCACGGCCCGTCGGGCGCATCGGGCGGTTGATGAGTTGGTCCCGCCGCAAGCCGTTGCCGGCCGCATTGTCGGCGGCACTCTTGCTGGTCGGCTTGCTCGGCATCGGCGGCATCGCCTGGCAATGGCGTGTCGCCGTCACACGCGCGGCCGAGGCGGAAGACAACTTGCGTGATGCGGCCGCCGCGGTCGATCAGTTCATGACCCGTGTCAGCGCTGACAAGTTAATGGACAAGCCTGGAATGGAGCCGTTGCGAAAGCAGCTGCTCGAAGATGCGCTCGAATTTTATCAGCGACTGCTCAAGAAACCCGCAGCCGGAACCGCCTTGCAAATGGAAACGGCACGAGCCGCGGTCCGCGCAGCGGGACTGATCGACCTTCTGCGTCCGCCA
>JANNLP010000572.1:0-9544 GCA_031396905.1 Gemmataceae bacterium | reverse complement strand
CCATTGGGAAGCACAGTCGCCAAGGTGTTTTCCAATGACGTTCATACTTTGGAAACGACCGTGAAAGTGCGGCAGACGACCGTGAATGGCCGACTGCCCCGGCCCAACGGCAGCATCAAGTATGTCCAGATCGAGGGCGGTGCCAGTCCGGGCAACTCCGGAAGTATGATCATTGATTCGCTGGGGAATGTCCGGTCAGTCCTGGTTGCCGGAATCAATGCCCAGATCGTGTTTTCGATTCCGAGTGAATATGTTGTTTATCTTCTCGAAGGTCGAATGCTGAATCTGGTGCCGTCGCAGCCTATTGAAACCGATGGTGTTGTTCGCCAGCAGATTGCCGCTTGGATTTCCGATCCGATGAAGCGGATCAAGTCCGTCGCGCTCGAGATGTGGGTTGGGGAACCCGGGAAACGGATTCGTCCCGGAGTTACTTCCCCGCCATCGCCGGTCCATGGCGATAGTCCGCGGCAGACGGTTGAAATGACTTACAATGCCACCGCCGAAGTGCCGGTCGGTGCCAGTCGGGAAGCAAAAACCGAGTGGAAAATGCCGGAGGTGCCGGACGGTCACGTTGTTTGGTTGCAACCACGTTACACGACACCCGATGGCAAGGTGCGCTGGGGCGAAGCGATCGTGATGGATACGACCACGCTGTCGGTGCAGCGCAAGCCGGCGACGTTATCGGTGAAACACAAGGCGGGTGAGTCCCATAAGCTCCGTCTGGAAAGTCACATCGGTATCGCCGCGGCGCCGGAACATGGTGAGTTGCATCTTCAGGGTCTGGGCGTTAATTTTGACTTGACGGAGAAAACCAACTCGGTTCAGCCCGACGGCACGGCCAAGATTCAATTGACGTACAACAACATGCGGGCGATTGATGCGGATACGGACTTCCAGTTTCAAACCATGTACAAGGGCATGCTGGAGACGGCCAAAGGCATGGTCGCTGAGATGCAGGTGTCGAAGCGCGGGCTGATCAAGTCGCCAAAATTGAGCATGAAGAATGTTCCGGTGGTTATTCGCACATTCATGGAGCGATTCAACATTCAGACGGTTCAATCGCTGGAAGCACTGTCATTGGCGTTGCCGGACCGGGAATTGAAGCCTGGCGATACGTGGCAGCACGACCAAAACTATACTGTCGCCTTTGGCCGCCAATTGATTGAAAACGCGCTGTTCAAGACAACTTACCGTTTCGCGGGTACTCGGTTGCGCGAGGGTCGAGAGGAAGCCGTTATTGAGTTTGATGGCAAAATTGTTCGGGTTGAAGGCTCAGAGGCACCTCTGTTTCCGCCGGAAGAAGGGCAGGACAAAGGTAAAGGAAAAGGCAAAAACGCGCCGCTACGCATTCGCGGAATGCATGGAGAAGTCCGTGGGGCCGCATTTGTCGATGTCGCGACGGGACTAGCTTCCCATGCGCGCACCGCGGGAACTCTGGAGTTTGAGGTCCCTCACGTGGGACAAGTGCTGAAATTCGGAGCGGCCCTGCGCATCGAATTGCAACGGGAAGTCGTCCCAAACAGCGGCATCAAGACTACGAAGATGACGCTACCGAATCAAGAAGTGTTGCTGAACCCGTTTGTGGGTTCACCTGATCATAAACTGACCCTGGCGCCCAGCACGAACAACGAACAAAAAGCCACGACCGACCGATAGCGCCCGCCATCGCCCCAGGAACGGCCTCCAAATCACACGAACCATCAGAGGTGTGTCTCATGTCTGTCAACGTCACGTGTCCTGCTTGCGGAAACTCCACGCCGGTAAGTGATGATATCCTGGGCCGGAAAATCCGTTGTCGCGGCTGCCAGGAAGTGTTTGTGGCGGCGGCCGCCAAAGTCAAAGTGGGCGCGGGCGGCGATGGCGCGTCACCGGCGATGGCCGGGCCATCCCGCAATGGCGTCAATGGCGTGCACAAGGACAAGCCGGCGGCGCAACGCAAGCCGACACCCGCAGGCGGTGGTTCGGGCAAACTCATCGCGCTCTTCGGCGGCGGCGTGACATTGGCCGTGATGGCCGCGGTGATGGTATGGGCACTGTTTCTCCGCGGCGACACTGACACCAATTCGGCGAAGAACGATAATGCGACGAACAAAACCGAAGTCGTGAAGATCAATATTGCAGACACGGCCAAGAACGACGCTCCGACCTCCACGAAGACGGCCGACACCGCGCCCAAACCGCAGGCCTCGGTCACAACGGTCAGCCTGCCGTCCAAGCCGATGATGGCCGGTTTCGCCGAGCGGCCGAAACACATACCCATCATGTTGGAAAAGGACACGCTGGAAAAAGCGAAGAAGTCGGCCGTCCTCATTCGGGCAATTGGTGAGCATGGCGGTGGTGAAGGCAGCGGTTGGTTCGCCGAGCCGAACATCATCGTGACAAATGCCCACGTGGTCGGGATGGTGGATCCCGCAGAGAAACCGCCACATTCGCTGCGGGTTTTCATTCATTCAGGTACGCCCGACGCACGCCAACTGAACGGTCGCCTGCTGGCGATTGACCGGGAAAACGACTTGGCGGTCATCCGCGTTGACGGAAAGAATCTTCCCGAACCGTATCCGATTTCGCCATCCCGCGAGTTGTACGAGGGCCAATCGCTTCACGTCATGGGGTTTCCACACGGGTCGAGGCTGGCGAGTGACGCAACGTATGGCGCAGCGGAAGGCAACCAGGCCGCAACGACATTGAAGGTTCGGGATACGACCGTGGCAGGCCGCGTGTCGTTCACCAACGGCGGCGTCAAATACATCCAGTCGGAAGGTGGCGCTGATCCGGGCAATTCCGGTGGTGCGATCATTGACAATGCCGGCCATGTTCGCTCGGTTCTGGTGGCCGGCCTGCCGGGAACCCATCTTCGTTTTTCCATTCCATCGGAGTACGCCGTCTATCTATTGCAGGGCCGAATTCTCAGCTTGATCCCGGGCCAACCTTACAAGAGCGGCGCTTCTGCACGAATGCCGTTGATCGCGCAGGTCGCCGATCCCATGGCTCGAATCAAGAAAATCACATTGGCCATGTGGGCCGGCGACCCCGGTTCGCGAATTCGATCAATGACGGATCAGCGTCCGTCTGCGCAACCCGGCGATGGTCCGATCGCGGAAACGGAATTGAAGTATGATCCCAACGCCTTAGTGCGGCTCGGCGAAAGCCGGCCCGCCGTTGGCGAAGTGGACCTGCCGGAGCGAAAGGAAGGCAAAGTCTATTGGGTTCAACCAAAGTACGAACGTATTGATGGCAGCACCCGGTGGGGCGAAGCGGTGGCCATCGAATTTGCTGGCCAACCGGTCGATAAGCGCGGCGCCAATCTGGCAGTCAAGCATCAATCTGGATCGGAACGCTACGTCGATATTTACAGCAAATTCGGGGCAGGATTCGTCCCGGAAGGCGCCACCGTACGAATGCGAACGCTCAAGTTGAATGTGGCGCTTGAGGAGAAGACGCGCGAGGTCAAATCGGATGGCGCCGACATTCAGATGAAATACAAAGAGGTGCGATTCGGCGACCGGGATGATCAGGAGTTTCTGGAAACGGATCGCAAAGAGATTGAGAAAGCCGCTGAAGGTCTGGGGATTAACTACTTCCTGACCAACCGAGGGCTTATCAAGTCGGCGAAATCGAATTTGACTGGCGTACCGGCGAATTTTCGCCCGACGCTGGAGGCTTTCAATCAGCAGATTATTCAAGCGCTGGAATCGATGGGTCTGGCGTTGCCGGAAAAGGAAGTAGCGGCCGGCGAATCGTGGGAATACAGCATTCCCTTTGTTCTCTATTTGCTTCAAGACAAAAAGGAGAACATCGCATACAAGCTAAGATTCACGAACCTTGGCGTTCGCAATCGTAATGGTCGCGATGAAGCTGTTATTTCGTTCAATGGCCGAATTGTCAAAGGCGATGGCAGCGCCGCTACGGCAGGCGAAGCGTCCGGCGGCGGCACCTCAGGCAGCACGATTGATGAATTTGCCGAACGCCAACGCGGAGTATTTGGATTCGCCCGCGGTACCGCGTCAGTCGATCTCGAAACCGGCATGACCAATTTGGCTTACATCCATTCGGATGTTGTGGTGGATTTCAAGATCAAGATACCTGTCGTCATCAATGAGGCGACAGGTCAAACGGAAGAGCGCGAAGTGGGCGTCACATTCGGCGCCGTCGGCGATTCGTCGCTGTGTCGGCGATTCACTAAGGACGCGAAGAAATCAAAGCCGGAAGTTGAATTGCCGGAGCAAGTCATTTCACTGAATCCGTTTGTCGGCGCGCCGGATGCGGAAGAGCTGGTTGCAATCCACGGCGCCAATGCCGACGGTAATAAGTCGGGTGCGACGGGCACATCGCCCTACGAAATGCCGAAGGAAATCCTGGAGCGGGTGAAGCGCCAGGGCTGCCTCATTCGCACCAAGTCGGACACGGGCGGTGGTGATGGTTCGGGCTGGCTGATTGAGCCAGGAATTGTCGTGACGAATGCCCACGTAATTGGCATGTGGGAACGGTCGGCCCGGCCTCCAAAAACTGTCGAGGTGTTTTTCAATGCGGGAACGCCGGACGTCAAAAAGTTCCCGGCGAAAATCCTCTGCGTGGACCATGATGAGGATATTGCGATCCTCAAATTGCCGACGAGCGAAGGTCTGCCGGAACCAATGCCTGTGGTTCCTTCCGCTGATCTGATGGAATCGCAAAGGCTCTTCGTGGTTGGCTTCCCGCTGGGAGTGGGCATTGGCCAAAGTGCGGCCGATGGCCTGGACCCGCTGACGGTTCAGATCAAGATTCGCAATACCAATGTTTCGGGCCGAGTGGAGAACAAGGAAACCAATTTGCTGAAGTTCATCCAAATCGAAGGCGGCGTCATTTTTGGTAATTCGGGCGGTGCTATCGTGGACATGAATGGCGCAGTTCGGTGTATGTGCCAATCCGTCTTGATCGAAACGCGCACGGGACAACTCGGCCAGATGGGATTGTGCATCCCGTCTGAGTTTCCGCAACGGCTTCTTCATGGCTATCCGCTCGAGGTCAAGCCGCAGTATCCATACAAGGATGGGTCGCTGGCGAAGCAGCCGGTCGAGATCAAGTTTGGCGATCCGCTCAAGCGCGTGAAAAAGGTCCAGCTGGATTACTGGGTGGGTAAACCCGGCAAGCCGCGACGCAACGCCAAGGTCGAGCCGAAGCTGCGCGATGATGACTACGCGCGTCAAACCGTCACTTGCAATTATGATCCGGAAACCAGCAAGGCGATCGGCGAATTCGTCATGCCCGAGGTGGAACCCGGATATGCGTACTGGATTCAGCCGCGCTATGTTGACGGCTCTGGCCAGGAAGTGTGGGGCGAGGCAATCTTCTATGCGCCGGACGGCCCCCCGGTGGAACGGCGCGAAATCGCCTTGAACGCCAACTTTAAGAAGAACAGCGCCCGACTTGTTGATGTGACGACGGACAGCAACTATCGGCACGTCTATTTCGGCCAGAATGTCGCGGAATCGAACCATTTGTTCGTCACGCTCGCCGAAGGCGTTGTCGGGGTCGATCCAATCAACAAGGGTCACCGCGTCGAGTACAAGATCGAGGACATCAAATTCGGTCCGCCGCGAACGCAGTTGGAACTGATCAAGATTCTGCTGACGTTGATACAAGCGGGGGATAATCTGCCCGACATCGTCCGGCTGGTATACAGTCAAGCCGTTTTCACGAAAGACGGCGTGATGACAGACAAGGTGCAAACCGACATGACCCGCGTTCCCCGCAACTTGCACCAGCTGCTCGGCCAATTCAATGCTCAGGTCCTGCAATCGGTGCAGACGATGAGCATTCGGTTCCCGAACAAGATGGTTCAATACGGCGAGGAATGGCAGCAGCCCACGAACTTGCTCATCGGCGCCCGGAGCAAGCTGGAGCCGGCGCTGTTCAAAATGAACATGAAATACCTGGGCGTGCGCGATCGCGGCGGCCGGCAGGAAGCGGTCATCGATATCAAAGGCACGATTGCCAATGATCCGAATGCCAAGACGCTGGATGTCCGCGAGCTTAAGAACGAAAGCAAGGATGGGCCCAAGGACGAACCCAAGGGTAAGGACGCACCTAAGGGCAAAGGCCGGCCGAAGGAACAACCCAAGGAACAACCCAAGGAAGAGCCGAAGGAATCGGACGAGTACGAGACCGTCGTGCAGACATCGATGCAACTGCCACCGAGCACGGCCGGCAAGAAGAAGCCGCTCTACGGCGATGTCAAGGGCCACGCCTATATCGACGTGGCATCGGGCCAGGTTGCATATTGCAAACTGTTCCTCGATATTGATGTCGAGATCATGCACAAGGACAGGCAGACCAGCGCCGAAATTCCCGTGCGGGCTGGCGGCACCATGGTGCTGGAAATGCGGCGGCGTCCGGACAACAAGTAAGCTGAAATTGACAAAAGGCGACCCCTGCCGGACACTACCGGCAGGGGTTGTTTGTTGACATTGTCGAGGATTGAACTTGCGTCAGCCGCGTATTTTGATGTGTCCACCGGACTTCTACGGGATCGAATACGAGATCAACCCGTGGATGAACCGTTCGCGCGGCTCGGATCGGCCGACGGCGGCGCTGCAATGGGAAGGCCTGGTCGGCATCCTGCGCGAGCTTGGCGTGCAAGTCGAGTTGATGGAAGCGAAACAAGGACTGCCCGACCTGGTGTTCACGGCCAATGCCGGGCTGATGTTTCACAACAAGTTTTATAGCGCCAGTTTTCGTCATGAAGAGCGAGCCCGCGAGTCGCCGGTGTTTGATGCATGGTTCGCGGCACGCGGCTTTGACGTGCATCACATGTCGGACGGCACCTTCCATGAAGGCGCCGGTGATGCATTGTTTTGCGGCGATGCGTTGTTCGCCGGCTATCGTATCCGCTCGGATGTTTATGCCCATCAGTGGCTGGGCAAGGAACTTGGCATCCGCGTGCTGCCGCTAGAACTTGTGGACCCCTACTACTATCACCTGGATACCTGCTTCTGCCCGATCGCGCCAGGCCTGGCTCTCTGGCACCCCGGCGCGTTTGATGTCTATGGGCGCAAGGTCATGCAGACCCACGTGGGAAAGTTGATTGAAGTTGCACCCGACGAGGCCAAGCGCTTTGGCTGCAACGCCGTGGTCGTCGGCAAGACGGTGGTGACGAATTCCGGTTGCCCGCAGTTGGCGGCGGATTTGGAGAAGCTGGGCTTCGCAACCCGCAACACGCCGCTGGATGAGTTTCTTAAAGCGGGCGGTAGCGCCAAGTGCCTGACGCTGCGTCTCGACGGCGAAGAAGCGGCCGGGTGGGCAGTGGCCTGAAATCGTTTTGACTAATGTCTCTTGCGAGTCCCAACTACAAATCCGACATCCGAAACAGTTGTAGTACAAACAGTCACTGTCTCAGTTCACCATTTCAATTGAATCATTGGATCGGGCCGGTCGCCGCGTTGTTCCAATGCTAGTTCTAGCGCGAAGCCGACCGCAGCCGCTGCGCTCGAAAGATAAGCCAACCACAACCAACCGGTGCGGCGGACGCCCAGGCGGCTCACTTCCTCGCCGCGTTTGAAATCACGCAGCAACTTTGCTTCGGAAGTTTCCGTTTCCGCAGCCGGAAAGCGGCTGTCGGCCATTGCGGCCGTCGCGGATTCCAGGCCCAGGCCGAATACCAGTTGCAAACTGAGCAGCAGAAAAATCGCCAGCGACGCGCCGGCCAGCACGTGCAGCCGTTTTGGCCACAAATGACTCACTACATCCGGCACCGGAACCTTAAAATATTTGTCGAGCAGCGTACCCACGCCGAGTAACATGGCCGGGATGAGTCCGATAAGGGAGATGAACATCCCGAAGCTGAAGCCTGTCTGGACCTTGAGGTCCGCTTCGCGGCCGAAGACTTTTTCGCCGGTGATGTCGGACGAGAACACGCCGCCGAGGACGCCCCACGCGGATTGCGTGTACACGGGGTTGCCGCCGGGCGACGCGGACACCCATGTGAAGAAGCTCAGAATGAATAGCAGCACCAGTGCCATCGGGCCGATCCAATGCACGACGCGTTTGGAGAAAGTCACCCGGCATCGGCAATCCAGTATGGACGACATGGGCGGAATGGGTGTCGTCGTGACGGTGGAAGACAGAATGGAAGGAGCCGCCGCCGGCGGTGTCGGAGTCGGTGGCGTGTATTGTCGCACGGGCGGACTAGGTGGCGGCGGCGGTGGAGCCAGTTCATCCGGCATGGCGTTCATCAGTGCCGGGGCGGTGAAGATGTTGCCACACGCCGGGCATGCCGCCGCCTGCTCGGCCTTATCGTTCGGCAACGTGACATCTTTATTGCAATGCGGACATTGGACGCGCATGAGGTACCTTCCGTGGGTTAGCCCTGGCGCGGCTGTCACACGCCTGGGTTTTGTAGACCCACCTCAGAGACATTGGCTCCGCGGTGGGTCTCGCAAAGCCTCGACCCACCCTACGCAGCCGCGGCGTAGTTGACGAACGCCTTGGGAAGATAGTCTAGCAGGTCGGCCGCCGTCAGCGACGTTTCGCCGAGATGATCGCGGGCCAAATCGCCGGCGAGTCCATGCAGATAGACGCCGAGTTGGGCCGCATCGAATGCCGGCAATCCCTGCCCCCACAACGCGCCGATCAGCCCGGACAACACATCGCCGCTGCCGGCTGTGGCCATGCCGGGGTTTCCGGTGGTGTTCTGATAGAGGCGTTGGCCATCGCAGACCAACGTGCCGCTGCCTTTGAGAACCAACACGCCCGCGAACTTTTGCGCGAAAGCGATGGTCTCTTTTTCACGACGGTCTTGAATGTCATTCGCGGAAATGCCAGCGAGACGCGAGAACTCTCCGGGATGCGGCGTGAAAATGCGCGCGGCTTGTGAGGACAACAAATTCGGCGGCACGGCCAACGCATTCAGTGCATCGGCGTCGAGTAATAGGCGTTTGCAATTGGCCTGCAACGCTTTGACAAGGTCATTGACAAATGGGGAACGCCCCAGGCCGGGACCGACAACGACGACATCGGCGATAGCCGCCGCGTCGAGCAGCGGTTTCATGTCGCCATCGGCGAGCGGCAACGTCATGTAGCATGGATTGCTCGCCGCGACGATGGGCCAAATGTCGGGAGGACATGCCACGGTTACTAGACCGGCTCCACTGCGCAGTGCGGCTGAGCCTGATAACACGGCCGCCCCGCTCATGCCGCGCGAGCCGGCCACGATCAACACACGGCCAAAGTTGCCCTTGTGCGCATCGGCACGGCGTGGCTGCAATTTGGGAAGCGTCGTGATTCGTTGAATTTCGCCCACGTGGTCCGCCTTGATCGTTCGCCGGTATCTGAGTATTATTTCTAGGACTTACCCGGTGGTGTAACGGTAGCACAACAGGTTTTGGTCCTGTTTGAGAAGGTTCGAATCCTTCCCGGGTAAAATTTGTGAGCCCGCCGCGCCAACAAGGTCAAAAGAGTGAGCCCGCCGCGGCCGCAAGGGAAAAAACATTGGGGGGGGGCGGGGGGAGGTGATTTACCAATCGTGGGCGGGGGGGGGACGCCAGGGGGGCGTCGGGGTGGGGGGGGG
>JANNLP010000531.1:0-2395 GCA_031396905.1 Gemmataceae bacterium | reverse complement strand
TGAAGTGCCCGGGCTTCCCAGCGTGGTCAGTAGTTATCCGCCCGGCGGTTATCAAGCCGCGGTGCGACGGGCCATCGAGTACATCCACGCCGGCGATTGCTTTCAGGTCAACCTTGCCCAACGCCTCGCTGTGCCGTTTCATGCCGACGAGTTGGAACTGTATCAACGCTTGCGCACGCGCAATGCCGCACCGTTCGCTGGATTGCTCAAGTGCAGTGATTTCACCGTCGCCAGCGCATCGCCGGAGCGGTTTCTCAAGGTCGATGCGGCTGGCTTCGTGGAAACGCGGCCGATCAAGGGCACACGCCGGCGACACGCCGATCCGGTCGCCGACGCGGCGGCCCAATCGGAATTGCTGGCCAGCCCGAAGGACCGCGCGGAAAACGTCATGATTGTCGATCTGTTGCGCAATGATCTTGGTAAGGTCTGCTCGTATGGTTCGATTAATGTCAACAAAGTCTGCGAACTGGAAAGCTATCGCACCGTGCATCATCTTGTGTCCGAAGTCGTGGGCCGATTGCGACCGGATCGGTCAGCCGTGGACTTGTTGCAAGGCGCATTCCCCGGCGGCTCCGTCACCGGCGCACCAAAGGTCCGGGCGATGGAGATCATCGCCGAGTTGGAGCCGACCGCGCGCGGGCCGTATTGTGGCAGCCTCGGCTATCTCGGCTTCGATGGCTCGATGGATAGCAATATCCTGATCCGCACGATGACCCTCGGCGGCGGCTGGGCACAGTTCCCGGTCGGTGCCGGCATCGTCGCCGACTCCGACCCTGAAACAGAGTACGAAGAGACGCTGGCCAAAGCGGAAGGAATGCTGCAAGCTCTGAAGCCATGATTCTCGAAGGACTGATCACGACCATCGACGCCGCCGGCCAGCCGCACCTGGCCCCGATGGGACCGCGCGTCGATGGCCTGGATTTCGACCGCTTTCTGCTTCGCCCGTTTCCCACATCGCAGTCATACCAAAATCTATTGCGACATCCCGAAGGCGTGCTGCATATCACGGATGATGCCTTGCTGTTGGCCCGCGCCGCCATCGGATCGATTGAACCATTTCCCATCACACGGCCTGCCGAACACGTGCGTGGTTTCGTACTCGCCGACTGTTGCCGATGGTTCGAGTTTCGCATCGTGGATGTGGACGACAGCGACGAGCGCGTGCGTATGACGGCCGAGGTCTTGCATCGCGGTCGTGGTCGGGAATGGTTCGGCTTCAACCGCGCCAAACATGCCGTCGTCGAAGCATCTATTCTTGCGACGCGCGTTCATCTTCTGCCGCCCGAACACATCGAAGCGGAGTTTCGCGTCTTCGCGACCATCATCAACAAGACGGGCGGACCAGACGAACACGAAGCGCTGCGTCTATTGCAAGCTCACATCCGGGGTTCGCCATGACCTCGGTCCACACCGGCAGCCGGCTACACTTCGGCTTATTTGATTTGAAGCACTTCGGCGGCATCGGCATGATGATCGACGAGCCGCGTGTCGAAGCCATCGCCGAACGTGCCGAGAACTGGTCCATCAGTGGGCCGATGCCCGCGCGAACTAAGTTTGTCATCGACCGCCTCGTCAAGCACGTTCCCGAATTGCCCCCGATGCGCGTGGGGTTGGCGCAAGTGTCACCCGAACATGCCGGCTTCGGCTGCGGCACGCAATCGTCGCTGGCCCTGGCCACCGCAATTGTCAGCGAAGCGAATTGCGATGTATCGACCGTGGCACTGGCGCAAATGCTGGACCGCGGTCACCGTTCCGCCATCGGCATCCATGGCTTCACGAATGGCGGCTTGCTGATGGATGCAGGAACGCAACACAACCAGTCATTATCGCCGCTGGCCGAACGCATCGAATTGCCATCCGACTGGCTTGTGTTGCTCATCACACCGAATGAAGGTGAATCATGGTCGGGACGGCGCGAGCGTGATGCCTTCGCAATTTTGGATCAACACGCGAACAACTGTGATCGCTTCGCGCTACGCCAATTCGCGGAGTCCACGCTGTTGCCGCCAGCGCGTGCGGGCGACCTCGTTGGTTTCGGTGCCGCATTGACTGAATACAACGCCAAAGCCGGCGAGTTATTCGCACCGGTGCAAGGTGGACGCTATGCGTCGGCAACGGTTACGAACATTGTGAACGAGCTGATTGCGCGCGGCCTGACGGGTGTCGGGCAATCGTCGTGGGGACCCACCGTCTTTGCTTTCGGAACGGATAAGAAGGAATTAGAATCCGTCGGCCATTCGGCCACGGCATCTGGTGCCAACGAGCAGGTCGCACGACCACGCAACATCGGCGCGGAAACAAAACGGTGCGAATAACAAAGCTCGCATCTACCGTTCTTCGATCCTGGAAGGATCGCAGCCATTAGCCGGTGGTTGAGCGAAGCGACACCACCGGT
>JANNLP010000489.1:0-6403 GCA_031396905.1 Gemmataceae bacterium | reverse complement strand
CCTGGCCACATATCGCGGAAACTGTACCGCACTTCAGATCGCCAAGTTCGCCGACTTGTTCGACGCGATCGGCCGCCACCAGCGGCTGATGAAGCAAGGCCGCAATTCGATTCAGGTGCGGCAGGTCGCCGTAAATGATGCCGTCGTTCAAGAGATGCAAGCACAACTCCGGCCCGATGCCGGCCGGGTCACCCATCGTGATCGCAATTCGCGGATGTGCGGACATGTCGCTACTTATTGATCTGGGCGATGATGGCGTCGGTCATGGCTGTGGTGGTATCCTTGCCGCCAAGGTCCATTGTGCGCACACGGCCCTCGACCAGCACGGCTTCGACGGCGAAACGCAGCTTCTTGGCTTCGGCACTGTGGCCCAGGTCATTCAGCATGTGCATGGTCGGCGTCAACAAGGGCAGGGGGCTGGCGCGATCTTCGCCGATCGACTCACGCAGTCCACCGTGAATGGCTTCGTAAACGCGAACGCCGCTCTCGCTATGGCTGATCGCCGCTGTAGCGCTGATACCGCCGATCAAGCCGGCACCCAAGTCGCTCAGCAAGTCACCATAAAGGTTGCCCGCGCACAACACGTCAAATTGCTGCGGCTTACTGACCAGTTGCATGCAAGCATTATCGACGATCAATTCCTTAGCCACGATGCTTGGGTGCTTGGCCGCCGTGCGGCGGAAACAATCGAGAAACAGGCCATCGGCTTTCTTGAGGATGTTCGCCTTGTGAATGCAATGGACTGACTTGCGCCCTTCTTCTTCGGCCAACTTAAAGGTGAATTCAAAGAAGCGCACGCACGCTTTCTCGGTGACGATCTTGATGCTCTGCACGACGCCCGGCACGATCTCGTGCTCGATGGCAGAGTACAAATCTTCGGTGATTTCACGGACGAGAATAAAGTCGAGGCCGGGAAATCGTCCCGGCAACCCGGCGAAGTTGTGGATGGGCCGCACCGAGGCAAACAAACCAAGATCATTGCGAAAATGAATGTTGAGGTTCTCATCGCCGCCGCCGGGCGGGTGCAGCAACTTGGTCTTCAGCGCGATGCCGGCAGCCCTCACTGCGTCAAACATTTCCGTTGATAGCGGCGGCTTGTTCTGTTGACTGGCGGCCAAGCCCGCTGGAAACACCTGCCAATCAATCGGCACACCGAGCGCAGTGACTACGCGCCGGGTGGCCAATTCCTGATCCAGCCCAATACCTCCGCCCTGGATCATGACGACGGTTTTGCCCATCACACACGCTCCAGGTTACGAATGATCGCGTCAGTAATTGTACGGGTGCTGCCGGTGCCGCCCAGGTCGGGTGTCAAGCCTTCGGCCCGTTCCAGCGTCACACGGATGGACGCCTCAATCCTCTGGGCGGCTTTACCTTTGCCAATGTGATCCAGCAACATCGCCGCCGAGCGGATTAACGCCATGGGATTGGCCAGGCCTTTTCCTGCGATGTCCGGCGCGCTACCGTGAACCGCCTCGAACACGGCATGGCGGGTGCCAATGTTTGCACCCGGTACCAATCCTAGGCCGCCCACCAGGCCAGCAGCCAAGTCGCTAATCACGTCGCCGAAGAGATTCTCCATCACCATGACATCGAAGAGCGAAGGATTGAGAACCAGTTCCATGCACAAGTTGTCGATGCGTCGCTCTTCATACTCAATAAAGGGAAACTCGTCGGCCACTTGTCGCGCACATTGAAGAAACAAACCATCCGACAGACGCAACACGTCGGCTTTGTGGCAAAACGTGACGCAGCGACGGCCCAGGTGCCGTGCCAACTCGAAGGCATAACGCACGATGCGCTCGGCGGCCGGGCGCGTGATGATCCGCAAACTTTCGACGACACCCGGCACCGGCGTGTGTTCCATGCCGGCGTACAACCCTTCGGTGTTCTCGCGCACAACGACTAAATCGACGCCGGTGAATGGTACTTTCACGCCCGGCAGCGTCTTGACCGGCCGAACACTGGCGTAAAGATCCAACCCTTGCCGCAGCCGCACATTAATCGAGCGGAAGCCCTTGCCCACGGGCGTGGTACATGGCCCTTTGAGGGCGACGCGATGCTTGCGAATGAGATCGAGCGTATATTCCGGCAGCGGATCGCCATGCGTGGCAACGCAGTCCGCGCCGGCGGGGCCTTCCATCCAATCGATGTTGACGCCGGTCGCCGCAACCACTTGTTGGGCGGCCACGGTGACTTCGGGTCCGATGCCATCGCCGGGAATGACTACGACTCGCATGTTGTGAGTTATGGGAAAAACGCCGGCCCGTTGCAACGGGGTCGCTTTCCATAAAAAAGCCGTAGCGCCCCCTCATTTACTGCCAGGTTGATCACGATGCACGAAAACATTCTCCAGTCCGTTGGCCGCACGCCACTGGTGCGGTTGCGCAAGGTGGCCGAGGGGCTCAGCGTTCCCGTTTTTGTCAAAGTCGAGTCGGGCAATCCCGGCGGCAGCATCAAGGACCGCGTTGCCGTGGCCATGGTTGCCGAGGCCGAGCGTCGCGGCGAGTTGCGTCCCGGCGGCACAATCATCGAAGCGACGGCTGGCAACACCGGCGTCGGCCTGGCCATGGTCGCGGCCGTCAAAGGTTATCGCTGCACGTTCGTGTTGCCCGACAAGATGTCGAAAGAGAAAATTCTGTTGCTCAAGGCTTACGGCGCGGAAGTCGTCATCACGCCGACCGGTGTGCCACCAGATTCGCCGGAGAGTTACAACGGCGTCGCCGACCGGCTGGCCCGAGAGATCCCGGGCGCATGGCGAGCCAATCAATTCTCGAATCAAGTCAATCCAGAAGTGCATTACCGCATGACCGGCCCGGAAATCTGGCAGCAGACCGAAGGCCGCATTACCGTGTTCGTCAGCGGTGTCGGCACCGGCGGTACGGTCACGGGCGTTGGTCGTTATTTGAAAGAACAGAACCCGGACATCAAGGTCATTGGCGCGGACCCGGATGGTTCGGTCCTGTCCGGTGGCTCGCCCAAGCCGTGGAAGGTCGAAGGCATCGGCGAAGACTTTGTGCCCAAGACGTTCAATGGGCAGATCGTCGATGAGTGGATTCGCGTCGGAGATGCCGAGTCGTTTCAGGTAGCCCGCGACCTGGCGCGTAAGGAAGGCATGTTGCTCGGCGGTTCCAGCGGTACCAACGTTGCCGCCGCTTTGCGTTACGCCCGCCGGCTCAGCGGCGATCAATTGATCGTCGCCATTGGCTGCGACACTGGGCGGAACTACCTCAGCAAGTTTTTCGACGACCAATGGCTGTCCGAAAACAAGCTCAGTCTCGCCGTGGAACCAGCGCAGACTATTGCCGACATGTTGGCTACCCGCGGCACCCGACCCATGGTGAACGTGACCTCATCAGCCACCGTCGCAGCCACCATTGAAATCATGCAGAAAGCCGGCATTTCGCAGCTACCCGTGCTGGAAGACGGTAAACCTGTCGGATCCGTGCATGAGGTCACGCTGGCGCGGGCGCTGCACGATCACCAGGATCCCAAGAAAGTGGCCATCGGCGAAATCATGGCTCGCCCGCTGCCGACGCTAGATGTGCGCACGCATCTGGACGAAGCCTATCGCCTGTTGATGGCGGGCCACACCGGCGTTCTCGCTACTGAATCCGGGCGAGTCGTGGACATTGTTACTCGCATCGACCTGGTGCAGTACTGGAATCGCGGGAAAAAGTAGCAGGCATGTCGCCCGACAGTTAACTTAATGAATCAGCAAAGCTCCATTGTGCGCCGTGCCGTCGGCGACCGGGAATATGACGTGGTCGTGTTGACGTGTGACGATGCGACGGCTGAACTTTGGCCCGCGCTTGGTGGCAACTGTGTTCGTTGGTCCACGGCCGCCGCAGGCGACATCCTCTGGTCTCCGCCGATGGAGGAACTCGTCGGGCGGCCAACGCGCGGCGGTGTGCCGGTGCTGTTCCCGTTTCCCAATCGCATTCGCGCCGGGCGTTTCACATTTGACGGGTGCGATTATCGCCTTCCGTGCAACGATAGTACCAAACTCAATGCCATTCATGGTTTCTCTCCACGGGCGCCTTGGCGGATGCAATCGCTGGATTGTTCCGGCGTCACGTTGAGCTTTCGCATCAGCCGCGATGCGCCCGAATGCGCTGAACATTGGCCCAGCGATGCGACATTAACACTCGCGTGGTCACTTTCGCAGACCGAGTTGCGCTGTCGCACCGAGGTACGCAATTGCGGGGCCGGCCCGCTGCCATTCGGTCTCGGCTTTCATCCCTACTTTCGCACGACTGGCCCGGACGATTCCATCCGTGTGCCCGCAAGATCGCGATGGGAATTGAAGGACAGCCTGCCGACTGGAGTCATCGCGCCGGTGGATGAGATCTTCGATCTTCGTCAACTGCGACGTGTAGGTGAGTTGCAACTGGACGATGTATATGCCGAAATTGAGCAAACCGATTTGATTGGAGGGTTAGGCGAAGTCGGGCAACTGCTACGTGCCGATGGCGTTTCCGTCGTCGTCCGCGCGTCCACGGACTTTCGCGAATTGGTGGTGTTCACGCCACCGCATGGCCATGCTGTCTGTTTGGAGCCGTACACTTGCCCCTCGGATGCAATCAACTTGTCGGCTCAAGGCCTTGATGTCGGCTGGCGCGAATTGGGAGTTGGAGATGCGTGGACCGGCGAAGTGCAATACGAAGTCGGCCGCGGGTGACACAGCGATCCTTCGCCAGAGCCCCCCGCGGCCGAAGTCGTTCCGTCACTCAGGGTGAGTGTGGTGGCGGAACAATGATAATCTGAATTTCCGGCTCGATGATGATCTGTTCCGGTGGAACGTGGGTGTTGCTCCCAGGATCCGTTGCACCAGTTCCGGACGGCGTCTCACGCCGTTCCATGCTCTCGAGCCTCGGCCGAAAACGAAGTTTTTCCATGCGGTTCCTCCAATGAATAGACGGGATAGCCGCGCCGTTTTCGGCGCAGCCAGACTCTAGGAGAGTGCTTGTGAGTCGATTAAAGCGATTTTTCGGCCAAACGGATATGGAACATTAGCGAATCCAACTATTTTATTTTGACAGATGTTAAACTGTAAGGATTGCCCAATTTGCCTACTCAACGGTAATAGCGGTTACTTTGGCCACGTAAGTGGCGCAAAATATCCAACGTTATGTGAACAAACGATCATATAGTCATGGACACGATTGGCGAACGTCCGTGGGCGTCAATCCACGTACGGATCGGCACCCAAGTCCTCAAGCGTTTCCTTGCGCTGCTTCTCGTGAAACATCAAATCGAGGCGCTGTTTGAAGTGTTTCTTCTCAACCTTCTTTTGTGCTTTGAAGAACATCGGTACGAAACGGTCCCAGTCGACGTTGCCGCCCGCTTTGGCCATGGCGATTAGTCGATTCTGCCGGCGTGGGCCAAGTGCTTCGAGCAACTCATCTTCCAACGACAAAAAGAACTGGCCGGTGCCAGGGTCGCCCTGTCGTGCCGATCGGCCAATGAGTTGGCGGTCAATGCGGCGGGCTTCGTGGCGCTCCGTACCAACGACCGCCAGCCCGCCGGCGGCGGCGATGCCACGACCGAGCTTGATGTCGGTACCGCGGCCTGCCATGTTCGTGGCGATAGTGACCTTACCGGGTTGTCCGGCCGCGGCGATGACTTGTGCTTCCTGTTCATTCTGTCGGGCATTGAGCACTTGGTGCGGGATATTGTCGGCCGACAATCGTTCCGATAGTTTTTCGGACACCTCGACGGAGCGGGAGCCGATCAGCACCGGCCGACCGAGCATCATTAATCGCTTCACTTCTTCACGGATGGCATCGAACTTGGCGTCCTCAGAGGGCAGGACACGGTCCGGAAGATGGATGCGAATACAAAGTCGATTAGTCGGCACCTGCACAACCCAAATCTTGTAAACGCGGCGCAACTCCCAGAAGTTCTGCAACAACGTTCCCGACATTCCGGCCAGTTTCTTATACAGCCGGTAATACGATTGAAACGTAATCTTCGCGGCGTGGTCGCTAGCCATCGTGATCGGCACGCCTTCTTTCGCTTCACAAGCCTGATGCAGACCATCGCGCCAGTGCCGGTCGGGCATCGGGCGGCCCGTAAACTCGTCGCTAATGACGATCTTCTTTTCCGAGTTGATCATGTAATGCTGATCGAGGAGAAACCGGTAATGGGCCTGCACGGCCTTTTCCAGCGCCTCGTGCAACTTATCCATCGCGTGCGAATGCTCGCCGGTGGGCGGGTTGCTGTAGCGGGCGGCTTGCCGGCCGGCTTCCGTCAGCTCCACTTTGTCTTTCTTCTCGTCATAAGTGAAGTGTTCGTTGCGGACGAAACTCTTGACGACCTCGTTGGCCCAGACATAAACCACAGCTTCATCCGGAGTCGCTTCGCGGGTCGGTGTGCTGATGATGAGCGGCGTGCGCGCTTC
>JANNLP010000486.1:0-2893 GCA_031396905.1 Gemmataceae bacterium | reverse complement strand
GACCGCATGTTGCCAAAGCTGAACCTGTTTGGTTACGGCCAGGTCGAAAGCCCCTACGGCTCCGGCGAATTCTTCGATTACGTCCACGAACTGGTCGGCGAGCAGGAAAATGTGGTGACGAGTAAGATTCCAGACCGGGAGTCCATCCTGGGATCGATCAAGGAGTTTCTGGGCACCGGGCGCTAAAGCACGTGGACCGCGGTCCCGCGGGTTTCGAGGCAAGTGAATGTCAATTACGACTTATTACGACACGAAACTCCCGCGCCACCTTCGCACGCTCAAGGAGGAGATCGAGGGGTACGCGCGGGGCTACGGGCTGGATTTTTACGAGACCATCTTCGAAGTCATTGATGCCGATGATTTGAATGAGATCGCTGCTTATGGCGGGTTCCCCACACGCTATCCGCACTGGTCGTTTGGCATGCAGTACGAGGAGTTGAAGAAGGGCTACGATTACGGCCTGTCCAAAATCTACGAGATGGTGATCAACAACGACCCGTGTTACGCCTACCTCATGCGCTGCAATCATACCGTGGACCAGAAGTTGGTGATGGCCCACGTCTACGGGCATTGCGATTTCTTCAAGAACAACGCCTATTTTTCGCACACCAGCCGCAAGATGATGGACGAGATGGCCAATCACGGGTCGCGCGTCCGCCGCTATGTCGAGAAGTATGGCGAAGACGAAGTCGAGAAGTTTCTCGACGTGTGTCAATCGATCGATGACCTCATCGACATTCACTCGACCGCAATCAAACGTCGGGGTGATTCAGCCCGGTACGATTTCAAACCAGCGGATGAGAACGAAGAAGAGCATCCCACGAAGTTCCGGTCCAAGGATTACATGGACGAGTACATCAACCCGCCCGCCGCGCTGAAGGCCGAGGAGGAACGGCGCAAGAAAGAACACGATGACGCGGCCAAGAGCTTTCCCGAACGGCCCGAAAAGGATGTGCTGCTCTTCCTGATCGAGTATGCGCCGCTGAAACCCTGGCAGCGTGACGTCCTCTCGATCATTCGCGACGAGGCGTATTACTTCATGCCGCAGGGCCAGACCAAGATCATGAACGAAGGGTGGGCCAGTTTCTGGCACTCCACCATCATGACCAACAAGGCCCTTGTGCCGTCGGAGGTCATTGATTATGCCGACCATCATTCGGGCACGATGGCGATGTCGGGGGGGCGGCTGAATCCGTACAAGATCGGCATCGAGTTGCTCCGCGATATCGAGTTCCGCTGGAACACTGGCCGCTTCGGCAAGGAATGGGACGAGTGCGAAGATCACGAGAAGAAGCAGAAGTGGGACCGGGCAACCGGACTGGGTCGCCAGAAGATTTTCGAGGTGCGCAAGGTTCACAGCGACATCACGTTCATCGACACGTTCCTGACGCCGGAGTTCTGCATCCAGCACAACCTGTTCACGTACGCCTGGCAGGAGCAATACGGGCAGTACTTCATTGAATCGAAGGATTTCGAGCAGGTGAAGGAGCGGCTGCTATTCGGCTTGACGAACTTCGGCAAACCGTGGATCTTTGTTACAGACGGAAATTACCGCAATCGAGGCGAGTTATTGCTCCGCCACCGGCACCAGGGCATTGACCTGAGTGCCCGGGAGGCGAAAGATGTATTAGCGAACCTTCACGCCCTGTGGAGCCGCCCGGTACACGTGCAGACTGTCGTGGATGAGAAACCGACGCTGCTGAGCTACGACGGAGCCGCTCACTCAACGAAGCCGCTCGGAGACGCCGATGACCCGCGACGAAAAGATCCTTGAAGCCCTCACCGCCTGGCAACCCCAGGGCGATGGCCCTCACTCTCATTCCATCACGCTCGACGCCCCCGGCGCCGCCGTCGGCCTCACCGCCGACCGCGCCGACGTGTTGAGTTGCGAACTGCGCGAGTTGACCGCCACCACCGGCCCATCGCGCCCCTGCACTCCAGCCGAGCTGACCGAACGGGCCGTGACCACCGCCAGCCGGGTAACCGGCCTGCTCGAACCGCTCAAAGTCTACGAAGTCGACGCCACCGCCGGCCAAGCCCTCCTCCGCAGCGCCACGCCCACCCAGCGCGGCGACCGCCTCTTCTACTACGAACTCATCCTCACCGGCCACCACGCCGCCAACCTGAAGCGCTACTCCTCCGGCAAACCGAAAACCAGCCGCGAGAACGTGCCGTACGTGTTGACGCATGAGACCATCGCCAAACTGGCGGATGATCTGACGCGGGATTAAGCACTAGTTTTTGCCGTAAGACGTCACTGGGGATGAGCGTTGACCCGCTGTTTGTTCGCACTAACCCTCAAGCCTCAGCATCCGTTCTGATGATTACACTGCAACAGGTGACGCCGCCTTCGGCTTTCGCCAATTCCGTCATGTCGCCGGTTAACAACTTGATCCCCTGATTCTCCAACCGCTTTTGCGTCTTGGGAAACATCGTCGGATAAACTACGCTGTCGCCCACGCGCAAGACATTCGCCGCTGCCGGTTCGCCTGGATCGATCACGATGGCGTTCGCTGCGCCAAAAACTCGCGGATCTACCCAGGCAGGGTTGATGAGGATGATCCCTTCGGCCACGTCCGTCACCGCCGACTTGAGATGCAACGCACCGGCAAGCTCGACGGCAATCACCTTGTATCCGCTCGGTGTCAGCAATGCTCGCAGCTGTTCGATGCCTGCTAGGTTGGAGCGCGTCGACTGGCCCACAAATACCTGCCGACCCAGTCGAAGCACATCGCCGCCGTCGAGCGTGCCTGGCTCTTCAATCCAATAAAGCGAGCGAAACGCTTTCACGGCATCAGCCACCGACGACGTCTCAGCACGCCGAGATACCGCCCCCGGCCGTGTGATTACGGCCAATTCATCGAACACCACACACGTGTCTTCCACAAAAACC
>JANNLP010000478.1:0-3389 GCA_031396905.1 Gemmataceae bacterium | reverse complement strand
AGCTTCTTCATGATCCGCACGTTGAGTTGGCGGACGCGTTCCTTGGTGATGCCCAGGCGTTTGCCGATCTGCTCCAGGGTCATGCCTTCGGGGGCGTCCAATCCGGCCCGCAGGCGGATGATCTCGCGTTCCCGCGGCTCCAGGTAATCGAGTAGCCGATTCACTCGCTTGGCGGCATTCTCGGCGGCCACGACCTGTTCCGCTTCATCCGTACGGAAGTCCGGTGATGCGTCGAACATGTCTTCGTGGCCGGTGATGTACCGCTCGCGGTGGTGCTTCTCTTCAGGGATCGAGCGGGCAAAGTTCTTCATGATCGCCCAACTGGCGTACGTGCTGAACTTGTTGCCACGGCTGTAGTCGAACTTGTCCACAGCCCGCATCAGCGACATGTTGCCATCGCTGAGCAACTCGAAGAAGTTGTCGGTCTGAGCCGAGTGCCGCTTGGCGATGGACACCACCAATCGCATGTTGCAGGCGATGAGTTGGTCGCGGACGGTATCGACCTTGGCCTGCAATTCCTCGACACGATCAATGTCTGCGGTGCGAACCTTTTCCGGGTCGATGGTGCCGTCCGGCTTGCGCAGACGGTCCGCGGAGATCTTCAACAAGTGCTTCAGATAGTTCATCTGTCGGAACAGATGCGCTTCCTGCTCACGGGTCAGCAATGGCGTTTCATAGAGCGGTGCCAATTCCGCGGGCACGTCTTTGGGAGCGTGCATGGCTGCCTTTTTTGCCTGATAAGTCGCTTCGTCCGGCATTGACGCCAGGATATCCTGGGCCGCGCTCTGTTCGTCGAACGAAGCATGATACATATAGCTGACGGTCGTCTGAAGCAGTTTGGCCGCGCGCACTTCGTTGATGGCGCGGTAAACCGTGTTGCGGGTGCGACCGTAGCGTCGTGCGATGGTAACCACTGGCATTCCCCTCCTGTACGATTCGTAGATGATGTCCTTCGTTGGCCCATCCAAAGGGCCGGTATGACCGGGAAACACTTCCTGTCCGGGATGAGTCTGATCGTAGTTGCGGATGGTATACCGCACGGCCTCGACAGACCTATGCAGTTGTTCGGCGATTCTTCGGCTGGCTTCCATCAGGGAGCCATCCGCCCGTGCGATCCGCCGCGCCCGGGTGATGATCTCGAGCTTCTCGTTGTCGGTAAGGTGGGTGAAGTGCCCACCCCGCTCGACTTGCTCGGAGTGTCGCTGGGCGAACTGCTCGACCGCCGATTGCGGGAAGCCGAGATGACGACGACCGTTGCAAATCACGCGCCAGCCAATTAGGCCGAATTCCTTTTTCCAGCGGCGCACAGTTTTCGTGGAGACCTGGAACACTTTGCTGATTTGTTCCAGCGTCAGCATCGGCTCCGGCGCTTCCTCGATGGGCCTCGCCGGCAACGATCGGTCCAACCGATCTATTAGATGCCGCAGCTCGTTCTGAAGTTCCGTACCGTCGAACACTTTGTCGTTGTGTTCGTCCGGCCGATAATCGCATACGCGAAAAATCACGTAGGCGTATGGATACGTCTTGGTCGTCTCAATCTCCGTGAGCAATTGGCAGGCGCGTGACCATTGTTCGCGGCGTTTAGCGACGGGAGCGTAGCGAACCAGTTGGTCCGTTAGTTGCACAAATTCAGGATGGCGGAAGCCGTTCATGGTGTCCATCGCTGCCCAAAGCCTCATTCGCTTCGGGCCTCCATCAGTGACTACGCGGTGTGTCCTCATATAAGATTCAACACCGCAATGACCGCGACCGACTCCGGCAGACACCTGCACATACGGACGGCAACTCTGCACCGAAAGGTTCACCCCTCCGGCCGCCGCCCTCGCTTGCCGATGTCGCGCTGATCTGACCGATCCATTGCGAGCGGGGCATTCGAGTCCGCTCGTTCGGATCGACCCGGAAAAGGCCGATAATGAGCATAGAGCAAAGGTCGCGCCAAACTGGCGTTGACGTGCGTGGCCGTTGGACACTGCCAAGAGAACGTGACACTGTAACTGTAATTATGCTATCATGTTACGACTGTTCATTAAACCACATTTCCACCAAATAAAATATCGTTTGCCAATCGTGCTTATTGAAATTGTATACTTTTGTATATGTAGAATGTTCTTTTTTGCAACAGTCGGATTGAACGCTTTTCATCAAGTATCTAGGGCACTCGACCGACGGGATTGTGGTTAACATGTGAAGGAACGGTGGCTAAACTAACTGCCGCGTAAGACGAACATACGCAAAGGTTTATTCATGTCGATACGACGATATTTGGTGGCGCTATTCATTGCGACGCCGGCTCTCGCGCAGACGCCGATGACATTGCGCGAGACCAGCATGCCCGGTCGCATCTTCTCGATTCAGTCGCGTGTCGAAATCTCCGGTTCGCTGACGGTGCCCGCGGAGAAAGGCAAGTTGACAACCGTCGGCGTCTCCGGGCGCAGCAGCATCGCCTACGACGAAAAGCCGTTGACTGCCATGCCAGATGGCGCGACGCGAACCTTGCGGCAATATCGCCAGGCGGAGTTCCGCCGCACGATGAATGACCGCGCGCAAGAAACAACAATTCGACCGTTCATTCGTCGGATGGTCGTCCTGCGTAGCGGTACGCGCGAAGTGCCGTTTTCACCCGATGGCCCTTTGACATTCGGTGAGATCGATCTCGTACGCACCGATGTCTTCGCGCCCGCGCTCCTGGGCTTATTGCCAACAAAATCTTTGCAACTCAACGACACCTGGCAAGCCGCTAATTCGGCAGTCGAAGAGCTCACCGACTTCGAGCGAATCGAGCAGGGCGGTTTGGAATGCCGGCTTGTCAGTGCCGATAATCGCGTTGCCAAAGTGGCATTCGCGGGAACCATCACCGGAGTCAACGAAGACGGCCCGGTTCGACAGCAACTCGACGGTCACTTCACTTTTGATCGTGAAGGCAGCTTCATTGCCAGCCTCGAACTCACGGGCGTTAAGTCGTTGCTGGATCGCGACGGCAAGACAACCGGCAAGATCGAAGGCAAATTCAAGTTGACCCGCGAAATCGCCGGCAATGTCATTGAGTTGTCCGATGAGCAAATCCGCGGGCTGACGCTGGAACCCAACCCGATCAACACGCTGCTGCTTTACGAAGGCGCGGTTGCCAATGTTCGCTTCACCTATCCGCGGCGCTGGCGTGTGTCGGTGGAGCAGGGGCGGCAAATCACCTTGGATGGACCGTCGGGCAATGGGTTGCTTCTCACGGTGGAGCCGCCCGACAAAGTTCCGTCGCCCACCGACTTCGCCCGCGAAACCCAGGACTACATCGTCAAACAAAAGGGCCGCGTGATCCGCGCGGACCCGCCGTTGAAGCTGCGACCGTTCCCGCTGGAAATCGAACGCTTTGGCATGGACATCGAGTTAAGCAA
>JANNLP010000464.1:0-1838 GCA_031396905.1 Gemmataceae bacterium | reverse complement strand
CGACGTTGTCGATGTGCTGACATTACTCGAGAGCGTGCTATTGAATATGTTCAATGCAGCACCGGTGGCATAGATCCCGCCGCCATCATCGCCGGTCGTATTGCCCGTAATCGTGCTGTCCTGCACGATAATTGTCGTGTTGGCCGCCGCGCGGATGGCGCCGCCATCAGCCGTTGTGCCGGTCGTCGCGTTGTTTTGCAGCGTGCAGCCTCTCAACAAGAGTCGGCCGAGTGCCGTGGTCACGGCAATTGCGCCGCCACCGGTTGTGGTCGTCGAGTTGTTTTCCAATTTGCAGTATTCCAGCGTGACGTTTTCATCTGCAATGGCCATAGCGCCGCCGGCGGTATTAGTCGCCCCGCCGGTAATCGTCATGCCGCTAATGGCCACGTTGATAAAGCCGGCACCGGAGATATTGAACACGTGGCTCGTCGTGCTGACGGCCTTGGTGCTGACCAAAGAAAGCAACGAGTCGCCGGTGCCAGGAATGGTGACGCTACCGTTGATAACCAACTCGCCCGCCGTTGCACTAAGCGTAATAGTCGCAGCACCGGCGAATATGCCCGCACTGTCAAACGTGATCAGATCGGCACCCGGCAACGAATTCGCATCAAAGAGTGCCTGTCGCAAACTTCCTGGCAACTGGCCCGGCCCCGTGACCGTGCCATCGGCAGTGTTGGTAACCTTAAAGACGGTAGGTGCCGTGACGGAGAACATTCCGAGCAAACCGTCGATCGCGGCGCTACCGCCGGTGTCGTTCACTTGAGCTGCTTCCAAAGAGACAGAATAAACGCCGTTGTCGCCGGGATCCCACGTACCACCCGGGGCAGTGAACTTGTAAGTGGCGGTACGCGGCGTGCCGTTGCTATTCACATCGACACTGACAAACGTCGCCAATTTGTTGAAGCCATTGGGACCGACGACGCGCACATCATTGCTATCCAATGTGGCCTTATCGATGGACGTATCGTCGGCAAAGGTGACGCTAAAGGTGTGAGTCGTACCTCCGATAATGGTGACGTTCGGCAACGAGCCGATCACAGCGGTAGGTACATTGACATCAATTTCCACCGCACCAATGTCCACATTGCCGCCAGTCTGACGAGATTGCCCGCGCTGATCCGTGCCGACACCGCCGGGATTCGACCCCGCACCAATCAACGGGCTGCCCGGCATCGGCGCGAATGTCAACGTCGGCCCGCCATTGCCGCTGAGTTTGCCCAGCAACAACGGCGTTCCGGGTGCCAGATTGCCGCCCTGGTCCGTAACGTTTGCGTTGAGGTCGTCGCCAAGCGCGCTGTTCAACATGTTCAGCAGTTGCGGCGTGTTGTTGGCGATGTCAGGCCCGCCGAGCGGTGCCACGTTGTTTGCGATAACGCAACTTTCGATATTCATTGTCGGAGCTGGAGTGCCCGGCGTGGCCCAGTCAATTCCCCCGCCGTTGAAGCGAGCGGTGTTGCCGGCGATGGTGCAATTCTGAATGTTGATCGTGCCGACGATGTAGCGGAAACGCAGGGCACCGGCATTCGAGGCGCTCGAGTTGCCCGTGATCGTGCAATTGCGAATCAGCACACCACCGGCACCGACAGTATTGCGGAAGTAGATCGCGCCGCCTTCATTGATCAATGCCGTGTTGCCGGAAATGGTGCTGTTGGCAACTGTGAGACTGCTGCCCATTCCGCCGCCGGTGACGTAGATTGCGCCGCCCTTGCGCCCCGCCGTGTTGCCGGACACGGTGCAATTCTGCACGGTAATGGTACTGCCCGCCACGCCGTGAATAGCTCCGCCATCGATGGTCGAACTCGCCGCAGTGTTTCCGACAAGGATGGAATTGGACACAG